>JACPXA010000201.1 GCA_016196785.1 Elusimicrobiota bacterium | reverse complement strand
TTGAGACGTTCGGCGTGCTGACCCCACCACCGGTCGGTGGCTTCGGCCACGGCGGCGAGGCGCCGCGTCCGGGCTGCACGGTCGGCCACTTGGACGTACTGCTCGTAAGGAAGCAACACGACAATGGGTTGATTGGCTCGGCTGACCGCAACCGGTTCTTTCGTTTTCACCACCCCATCAAGAATCGCGCCGAGCCGTTTTCGTAACGCGAGTGCCTTAATCGTTTTCAACGCCCCCTCCTGTAACCTGGTACTATTATATAACATATAATAGTATATATGTCAAGTTATCTTCAGGCGAGCGGGGGCGGGGCCGTCTTGACCTTCATGCCAGCGGCGGCGGAAGAGACGGCGAGCGCGGTGGAGACGGGACATGACAGTACCCATTGGGCGCCCGAGCTTCCTGGCGATGGCGGGATAGTCAAGGTGCTCCACTTCATACAGTTGGAGGACCTGTTGGTAGACGACTGGTAAGGTAGCCAGTACCTCTTGAGTGCAGAGACGCTGGAGGGTAGCCGTTGGGGTGGAGGTCGTGGAGTCAACCGGCTGGATCGCTTGAGGTATCCGGTCTGGATCACCGTCCTTATCCATCAACCCCTCCCAGGAGACCTCGGCATGGTGTGCTTTGCGGACATGGTGGCAGAGCATGTTGGTCGCAATCCGGTAGAGCCAGGTGGCGAAGGCCGCTTGCCGGCGAAACCGGGGGAGCGCTTGGTAGACTGCGGCGAAGGTCTGGGCGGTGAGGTCTTCGGCGGAGTCGGGGTTTGAGAGCCGGCTCAGAAAGAACTGAAACACGCGAGGCCGATGATGGGTGAGGAGCGCTTCGAAGGCCGCGCGGTTTCCATGCTGCGCCGCTGACACCACTCCATCCTCGGGCCGGGGCCATGCGGGAGGAACCTGTCGGGTAGGGTTTTGGTCCACAAGGGCTTGGACACGGGCAAGTAACTCCTCTGGGATGATCGGTTTCGTCAGGTAGTCGTCTGCTCCAGCGTCAAACCCTTGGATCCATTCCTCAGGGCGACGCCGGACCGTGAGGAAAAGGATCGGAACATATCGGGGGCTCGCCGCCGATCGGACCTGGCGGCAGAACGCATAGCCGTCCTGATCCGGGAGGTTGATGTCCAGGATAAGACCATCCCACGCGGTTTCTTGAAGCGCTGCCCAGCCGGAGGCCCCATCGGGGGTCGTATGGATTGTGAAGCCCGCTGGTTCAAGGATACGGCGCACCAGATAGCAATAATCATCTTCATCGTCAATGACAAGAAGTTGTGTCATGATCGTATCCTCTGGCTCTTACGACACGTGAGATTCCTGAGGTCGAACTGCATTTGGTGGAGTTGCGCTCGGACACGTTGAGACCGCCTGACTACGGAGGGTGAAGGTGAAGCGGCTGCCCTGGCCGGGGGCGCTGTCCACCCAAATTCGTCCGCCTTGCAGCTCGACGAGCGCCTTGGCGATGGTGAGACCAAGGCCGGTACCTTTGGGGCCCTTGACCTGAGCACGGCTCCCAGGAACCTGGTGGAATCTGTCAAAGATGGCTCCCTGGGCTTCCCGTGGGACCCCCATCCCGGTATCCTCCACGCAGACGCGTATCCATTCCGGGTCCTTTGAATGCTCAGGAGATTCTGAGGAAGGGCTTGCCTCCTCTGTCCCAAGGGTTATGGTGCCGCCCGACGGAGTGAACTTGAGGGCATTGGAGAGCAAGTTCGTGAGGATATGCCGGAGATGATCAGGATCCGCCAGGGCAGAGACACCGTGGGGTGTCTCTTTGACCGTCAACGTGAGCTGGCGTTCCGTGGCCTGCGGTTGGAACAGCTCAGCCATCTCTGTCATCACGGGCGTCAGCTCACATGGCACCAAGCGACAGAGGACCTTCTGTTCCTCCAGCTTCGCCACATCGAGGACATCGTTGATGAATCGGGTGAGCCGTTCAGTATTGGCCTGCATGCGCTGGAGGTAACCGAGCCAGGTAGTGACCAATGTCTCAGTGGGCCGTTGGGCTTCGGCCTGCATGAGATGGATGAACGAGCTGATTGCCCCGAGGGGGGACCTCAGTTCGTGGGTGACCGCCTGGACGAACTCATCTTTCAGGCGATTCAACTCCCCCAGCCGATGCGCCATCCCGTTAAAGGCTTGCGCCAAGCGGCCGAGCTCGTCCTGCCGCCGCAAGGTAATCCGGTGGTCGAGGTGCCCCTCGCCGATGGCCTGCGCGGCCTGCTCTAAGCGTTGGATGGGCGAGGTGATGCTCCGCGCTAGCCAATAGGCGGCCAGAAGCGTGACGCTCAAGATACCGAAGCCGATTCCCCAGATCCATCCTCTGGCTTGGGTGGCGACCTGGGTGATGTCTCGCTGCCGGACAGCCTGCCAGATCCCAAAGGAGACCGTGGCGGCCGGCTGGCCGCCCAGGGACAGTGTGGTCTGACGGGTGAAGACGTCCGCGGGCACGCGGTGGGCGGCCGCGGGCTGGCCCACCCACTGGGGATCCGAATGGGCAAGGACGACCCCCTCGGGGCTGGTGATCGCCACGTACGCCATGTCGGGGTGGTTCTGCTTGAGGAGCTGCGCATAGTCAATGAGCAGAAGGTCGTCATTGGCGAGGAGGGCGTCTTTGGTGATGTGGGCCAAGGCGTTCAACGTGGTGTGGTCACGTTGGGTGGCCACGTGCTGGAGGAACCGGCGTTCCGCGAGATCCACGCATAGGCTGGTGCCCAATACCGCCGCCACGATGAGGGCGCTGAGCCAGAGGGCATATTGGTAGCGGAGCTTCATTGCAGCACCAGCTCCTTTTGGACTTTTTCCAGCGCCCGCTGGGCTTTCGCGTGATTTGGCGCAAACCGCAAGGTCAGTTCCCATTCGTGGCGCGCTTGCTCGAGCTGTCGGTGGGCATACGCCACCAACCCCGCTTGGTAGTGCGACTCAGCCTGTTGCGGGTCGCGCTCCTGGGCCAGCGTGGCTTGGACCTTCGCGAGGTACTCCGAGGCCTGGGGGTGGGTGGGCGCCTGCCGGAGCACCTCCTGGAAGGCGTAGGCGGCTTCCCGCCAGCGGCCCGCCTGATACGATTGCAACCCCTCACGGAGGGATCGTTGGATCGCGGCGTCCCGCGCTGCGCGCTGGGCCGCCGCGGCCTTGGCTTGCGTCTGGCGTGCTCGTTCGCGTTCTGTCAGCGTGGCTTGAGCGCGATGTTGGGCCTGCGCATGAGCGATCGGGAGCGCCATCAGCTCGAACAACGCTGCCGAGATCTGGTCCCCGGGAGGGATGGCCTGGGCTTTCCCCCACGCCTGGGCCGCGGCGTCAAACGCCCCCCGGTGGTAGGCCAGCCACCCGTCCAGGAGAAACCGTTCCTGGGCTGAGAGTTCCTCGGCCTGAGCCAGCCGTTGTTGCAGCGCGCTGACCAGCACCGCTTGGGTCTGCGTCACCATCGGGGCGGTGGGGCTGAGATGATGCATCCGGTACCAGTGGAGGTTCGCCTGCACCAGCTCTGCCCGTTCGAGCGCTTCCTCCACCGGTTGGGCGTACGGACCCAGGAGCCGGTCCAGCTCGGCTTGACGACGATGAGAGGCGGCTTCGAACCGTTGGCGTTCAGCCATCAGGGCGGTATCGCTGGAGCGTTCGACCGCTTGGCGGGCGAGCCGCTCAAGCTGCTCTTGCAGCAGTTGGTGCCGTTGCTCAAGCGCCCGCAGAGCGAGACGGTGCTGGTGGTCCTGCGTGACACTGTACCGCAGCGCTTGCGCGACGGGGTGCGCGGGTTCAGCGGCGAGGAGGCGCAGGCTGAGGGTGAGCGCCGTCTCGTCGTCCCCTGCAGAGTAGGCGGTGAGCGCCTGGTCGAGGAGGAGGGTGGGAGACGGGGTGTCCTCAGCGAACGACGGGGAAACAAGCACCCCCAGGACCCCAAGGAGACCGATCAATTCTTTTGGCAGAACACCACCTCCAGGAATGGGGGCAGGTGATTCGCGGTCCCATGCGTGTGAGTACCGCCACCCAAACTGACCCCGTGGGTGTGGAGATAGGCACTCGCGCCCTGAGTCGTCCCGACAAAGTCATGCGTATGATCTACCCCGAACACCGCATCCCCGGTGTCTACATCTCTGCGCCCGACATTTCCTTCCCCCGTCCTCCCTGAGAAACTATGCGCGTGGTTGACGCCTCCCTCCTGTGTGGTTCCCGCGTGACTGTGGCTGCCGTCACCCTCATGGGTGTGGGTGGGGCTGCCGCCGGCGGCGCCACCCGTAGCCCCAGACGGAGCTCCCTTCGGGAACCGGGTGTCGAGCGGGGTGAACCGGTTCCACCCGGGAGGACACGTATTGGTAAACATCGCGACCAACCCAGAGGGGAGTAGCCGTTCCTGTACCCCAGGGGCCAGTTGATTGACCGCAACCCCCCCAGGTGGGATGAGACGTTCTTGCACTGGCTGGGAGAGCTGCCCGGTGGTCACGCCGGTCGTTGGAATCAACCGGTCCTGGACTGGGACGGCAAGGTAACTGACCGTGACGTTCCCTGTTGAGAGGAGCCGGTCTTGCACCGTTGGGGCTAGTTGGTTGAGTGTCACGCCGTTATCAACGACTCGGTGGCTGACCAGTGCATAGGGGCTGGCGGTTAGTTTTTCTCGCGGTTCTAAACGTTGTCCTTCCACCGTCACCTCGAGGTAGGGTGTCACATTTCCCCACTCCACCCCCACCGGGGCGAGCATCGCGGAGAACACCCCGCTTGAAACTGGGACCGACACGTCATTGCTGGACCAGTACACCTGGGTCCCTTCGCCATTCGTGACCCGGAACTGCATCCGTTTGGTGGCGGTGACCGGCGTGTCCCCCTCCCGTAACACGCCTTGGTAGCTGATCTCTTGGGGGGGCGCCGCCCATCCCGCGGCTGCGACTGCCCCCAGCAAGAGCCCTGCGAAGCATCTCGAAACGTACCTCATCGTCATCCTCCTTTGGCCCTCCGCCCACGCCCTTTGGCCATTCAACGGATAATCATGAGCTTGCCCTGCTTCGAATCGTTCAAGGAGCGGATGTCATAGAGATACACCCCGCTGACGACGGCTTCCCCTTGGTCGTTGGTGACATCCCACCGGAACGAGGGGAGACCCCCTTGGTGTCTGAGCTCCCGCACGAGCTCCCCCGTCAAGGTGTAGATCCGAATGGTGCACTCGCTCGTTAAGTTCGTGAAGGTAATACCGCCCGCTTCGGTCCC
>JACPXA010000200.1 GCA_016196785.1 Elusimicrobiota bacterium | reverse complement strand
TTCCCTCTCGCGTCAATCCAGGAAAGTTCTTCGCGCTGCCCCAGTCACCTCAGCTCTTCAAGCAACTCCTCATGGTCGCCGGGCTTGAGCGCTATTTCCAGGTGGCTCGCTGTTTCCGGGATGAGGATTTGCGGGCGGACCGCCAACCGGAGTTCACGCAGTTGGATCTGGAGATGTCGTTTGTCGAGGAAACAGACGTCATGCAGGTCGTGGAAGGCCTTCTCCAGGAGATCTTTCAAACAGCGCTGGGGATCACCGTCCCGACCCCCTTCCGCCGGTTGTCGTATGCCACGGCCCTCGAGCGGTTCGGCAGCGACAAACCCGACACCCGCTTTGCCGTGGAGCTCACGGATGTCACACCGGTGGTAAAGACGAGCGGTCTCAAGGTGTTTGAATCGGCGATCGCCAAGGGAGGATCGGTCCTCGGGATCAACGTACCGGGTGGTGCGAAGTGGTCCCGCCAGGAACTCGATCAACTCGTCCAGCAGGCTAAAACGTGGGGAGCGCAAGGGTTGGCCTGGCTGAAGATTACGTCGGATGGCGCCGACTCGCCGATTGCTAAGTTTCTTGCCCCGGAGGCGCTCGCGGCCTTGCGCCAACGGCTCAGCGCCTCGCCGGGTGATCTCCTTGCGTTCGTCGCCGATGAAACTCGGCGGGCCGCACAGGTCTTGGGCGCGCTGCGCGAGCACGTCGCCCAGCGTCTGACGCTCGTCCCCGCAAACCGCTGGGATCTCGTGTGGGTGACGGAGTTCCCTTGGCTGGAGTGGGATGCGGAGGAGCATCGCTGGACGGCGGTGCATCACCCCTTTACCGCGCCACACCCCGCGGATTGGCCGCTCATCGCCCAAGTGCTCACCACAGATCCCGCCGCGCTTCGGGATCCTACCAGTCCCCTGGGCCGCGTGAGATCCCGCGCCTACGACCTGGTGCTGAACGGCGTAGAGCTGGGAGGCGGCAGCCTCCGGATTCACGAGCGAGCCCGGCAGATACAGGCCTTTGAGATCTTAGGGATGCCGCCCGCTGAGGCCGAGCAGCGATTTGGGTTTTTGTTAGAAGCGTTGGACTACGGCGCCCCGCCCCATGGGGGCATTGCCCTGGGGCTTGACCGCACGACATGGCCCTCACCGCCTAACGTATGGTCACGAAGAAGTTTCATCTCCGGAACACCACCGAAGCCCTCCAACTCTTTGGCCAACAGGACGAGCATCTACGAGGCATCGAGGAACGCTTCGGGGTTCAGATCTTCGGCCGAGGAGAAGTCCTTTCCATTCGAGGCGCTCCCCGAAAGGTCGAGCAGGCATTGGAGACGCTGCACACCATGCGAGACCGCCTGGTCACTCCCGCCTCCCGGCCCGTACAGCTCTATCCCCTCCCTGTTGAGGGGGAAGAGGGCAAGGTCAAAGGAGGGACTGCGGCAGCCTCCCATCCCTCACGGGAAGGGAGCGGCGACGTCGTCTACACCACCATTACCGGGAAGGCGATTCGACCCCAGACCCCGCATCAACACCAGTACGTCAAAGCCATTCAAACCCATGATATGGTGATTGCCATTGGCCCCGCCGGTACGGGGAAAACCTTCCTTGCGGTCGCCTGTGGACTTGCCGCGCTCAAGACCGGTCGGGTCACCCGCATTGTCCTCACTCGCCCGGTGGTGGAGGCTGGCGAGAAACTAGGATTCCTACCTGGCGATTTTTATGAGAAGGTCAACCCGTATCTGAAACCGCTCTATGATGCCTTCTATGGGATGCTAGGTCCTGAGAGGTTTCGACTCTGGCGCGATGAGGAGACCGTCGAGATCGTCCCGCTTGCCTATATGCGGGGGCGCACCTTGGACGACGCCTTCATTATTTTGGATGAAGCCCAAAACACCACCCCGGAGCAGATGAAGATGTTCCTCACGCGACTGGGGATCGGATCCCAAACCGTCATCACCGGCGACATCACACAGATTGACCTGGAGGACAAGAGGCTGTCCGGCCTCGTCCAACTGCCGGACATCCTCATGGGAATCCCCGACATCACCTTCGTGCGGTTTGCTGAGGAGGACGTCGTGCGGCACGGCCTGGTCAAACAGATCATCCGCGCCTATGAGGCTTGGGAGAAACAGCAGGGCTAGATGGGAGGTTACAGTGCTTCGTCGGGGGATTGCCGCCCGGCTCCCCCGCGCCCGGCTCCTTCGAGTGGTCCACGCGGCCTTACGCGCAGAACGGGTCAAGGTCTCTGGGGAACTCACCATTGTGGTCACCAATAATCACATCATGCGGCGGTTGAATACCCGGTTCCATCATCAGGCCACCACCACCGACGTGCTGGCCTTCCCCATAGTTGGAGAATTACGTGGTCCCCCCCCTCACCCCTACCCTCTCCCACAAGGGGAGAGGGGGAGACTTCACCATTCCTTTCCTCTGTGGTTTGTCGCTGATGTCGTGATCTCGTGGGATCGCGCACGCCTCCAAGCGAAGGTGATGGGCCACTCCACGACGCGGGAACTCGAGTGGTTGGCCCTGCATGGGGTGCTGCACCTCTTGGGATATCGCGACCACCATCCCGGTGAGCGGGTCCGCATGGAGGCCCGCCAACGGGCGGTGTGGGGAAGTTCTCATGTCTGAGCTCAACCCTGTCAAGGTACGGGCGGTGGTGCTGGCGAGCCGATCAGCCGGCGAGGCGGACAAACTCCTCACCCTCTACACGTACGAGCTCGGGAAGGTTCGGGCACGGGCGGTGAGCGCCGGACGGACCACCGCCAAACTTCTGGGGGCCACGGAGCCCTTTGTCGAAAGTGAGCTGATGGTCTTCCTCCGGCCGGGCAGTTCCTGGGGAAAGATCACCGGGGGGCGGCTCCTCCGCTGTTACCCGACCCTCTATACGGGGTGGACGGCGACCACCGAGGCCAGTGAGCTCTGCGAACTTCTGGACCGCCTGACCCCGGATCAGCAATCAAGCCCCGACAAGTTTGAGCTGATCTGCCAAGCGTTAGCCCAAGTGGCACGGGAGCCCCACCCCGCGATCCGCTGGGCCTTCGCCTTGCGGTTGTTGGTCTTGGCGGGGTTTGGTCTCCGGCTGGACGGCTGTCTGCGGTGTGGCCCCGCGGAGACCGCGTTATGGCTTGCCCCGGCGGTCGGCGGGTTGCTCTGTGCGGTGCATGCAGGACGTGGCGACAAGAGGATGCTGGTCTCACCCGCGGTGCAGGAACGGTTGCGGTGGCTCGCGACCATCCCGTGGGAGGCCATCCGCTCGAAGACCTGGTCGCCGGAAGCCACGGGGTTTCTCGAGCAACTGATTGATCAGTGTCTGACGCCGCATCTCACACGACCTTTGAGGAGTGCGCAGTTCCGAATGCAACTCGCATGACCTTCCAAGAGATCATCCTCCGCTTGGAACGATTTTGGACCAAACAGGGGTGTCTCATTGCCCAGCCCTACGATCTCGAGAAAGGGGCCGGCACCTTTCACCCAGCCACCTTCCTTCGCTGCCTGGGCAAGGATCCCTGGGCGGTTGCCTATGTGGAGCCCTCCCGACGGCCGACAGATGGCCGCTATGGAGAGAACCCCAACCGCCTCCAACGGTATTACCAGTACCAAGTGCTCCTCAAACCCGCACCCCGTCAGGTGCAGGCGACCTACCTGGCCTCCCTCCGGGCAATCGGCATTGACCCTCGTGAGCATGACATCCGGTTCGTGGAGGACGACTGGGAATCCCCGACGCTTGGGGCGGCGGGCCTCGGGTGGGAGGTATGGCTGGATGGAATGGAGATCACCCAGTTCACGTATTTCCAGCAGATGGGCGGCTACGAGCTCGATCCCATCTCTGTGGAGCTCACCTACGGCCTGGAACGGCTCGCGATGTACTCTCAGAAGAAGGCCAATGTCTTTGACGTGCTCTGGACGGATGAGATCTCGTATGGGGAGGTCCATCGGCGCGATGAGCAGCAGGGGTCTCGCTACAATTTTGAAGAGGCGGATGTCGTACGCCTGCGGGAATGGTTTGACCAGTACGAGCAGGAGGCGCGCCGGCTCTTGCTCGCGGGGTTGTACCTGCCGGCCTATGATTATGTCTTGAAGTGTTCGCATACCTTTAACCTCTTGGAGGCTCGCGGGGTGATCTCGGTGACGGAGCGCACCCGCTTCATTGCGCGCGTCCGCACCCTCGCCTGCGAGGTGGCCCGGCACTCTATGACCATGCAAGACACGTCAGTCAAGACCCCCTCCCCGTAATGGCTAGATCTCATCCCGAAACCATGCTTGGTCAGCGAAGCCTCGGGGGGCGCGCCGAG
>JACPXA010000193.1 GCA_016196785.1 Elusimicrobiota bacterium | reverse complement strand
ACAACCCCATCTTTTCAATGAAGGGGGCGAATCCCCAGACAATCGCTGCCAGAATAGCCCACGTAAAAGCCGTCATTCGGCGAACCTCCTTTTAATGAGAAAGTTAATTAGTCCACTACGTCCCCAAGCGGGGGAAAAGCGGGGAGGGCGGGCGGACGATGCGGCCTGCCGGGGGGCCGGGCGGAGGACGGCGATCAGGGGGTTGTGACAACCAGCGAGGGGCGGTCTCGGTGAGATGACCTTCTTCGCCAATCTGGGTCCAGATGGTCTGGGCGGCGGTGGGCATGATTGGCGCGAGGTATAGCGCCAGCAACCAGAGGCACCGGAGGACGTCCCCGAGCACCGCAGGAAGTCGATCCGGGGATTCTTTGGCGAGCCGCCAGGGCGCTTGCGTTTCCAGGTATTGATTGATGGAGTCTGCCACTTGGGAGATGGCGGTCAGGGCTTCAAAAAACTTGAGCGTGTCGAACGCGGCGCCCACCGCGCGGAGGCGTCGTTCAACCTCTCCCACGATCGGCCCTGCGGCGTTTTCGGGGACGCGGCCTTGCAGATATTTATCCACCATGGTCGCCACCCGGGAGACCAGGTTGCCGAGGTTGTTGGCCAGCGTGGCGTTGTACATGGTTTCCAATGTCGCAAGCGAGAAGTCGCCATCGCTCCCAAAGGGGAAAGCCGCCAAGAGGAGATAGCGGGTGCCGTCCACCCCGAACCGCTGGATGAGCTCTTCCGGTCGGATGACGTTCCCGATGGTCTTTGACATCTTTTGGCCATTGACGGTAAAGAAGCCGTGAGCGAAGATCTTGCGAGGTACCGGAAGACCAGCGGCAAGGAGCAACGCCGGCCAGATGACCGCGTGAAACCAGAGGATATCCTTCGCCATGAGATGGAGGTCGGCCGGCCACCATCGTTCGACGTTGCTCACGACAGGCCGATCAATGCGTGATCGCTCATCGGGGTATCCCAAGGCGGTGATGTAGTTGAGTAAGGCGTCAATCCACACATACGTCGTCTGTGAGGAATCCCAAGGGATGGGAATGCCCCAGGCGAGCGAGGCGCGGGAGATGCTGATGTCTGCCAGCGCCACCTTGAGTTTCCCCAGCACCTCGTGATGCCGCTCTGGCGGAGCAATGGTGAAATGGTGGGGGTCGCGGTCGTTGGTTAACGCGTGGATGAGCGGTTCGCGGAAGGCGGAGAGACGGAAGAAATAGTTTTCCTCAGCATGTTCCTGGGGAGGGATGCGGTGGTCAGGACACAGGCCATCCACCAGCTCGTCGTCAAGAAGGAATCGTTCGCAGGAGACGCAGTATTTGCCGGTGTAACGGGCCTTATAGATGTACTGCTTCTCGTAAAGCCCTTGAAGGAACGTCTGAACCCCACGTTGATGAGCCGTCGCGGTGGTACGGATGAAGAAGTCGTTTGAGATCCCCAACGTTCGCCAATCGGCTTGAAACTGTGCGGCAATACGGTCGCAGTACCCCTGCGGCGGTTCCTGGTGGGTAGCCGCCGCTTGGGCGATCTTGGCACCGTGTTCATCGGTCCCAGTGAGGAAGAACACCTCATGCCCCTGGAGGCGGTGCCATCGAGCCACCACATCAGCGGCGATGGTGGTATAGGCGTGCCCGATGTGCGGGACGTCATTGACGTAATAGATAGGGGTCGTAACGTAGTATTTCATGGAGTTGGAGGGAGAGCGCGTCCCAGACGATGCGTGGATGGCTGTTCTGTCGGATGGCGGTCAGGGCATCCAGCACCGCCCGGAGCACTTCAGGCAGCCG
Source organism: Elusimicrobiota bacterium (assembly GCA_016196785.1). GTDB lineage: Bacteria > Elusimicrobiota > Elusimicrobia > 2-01-FULL-59-12 > JACPXA01 > JACPXA01. The sequence continues at coordinate 2,833 of JACPXA010000193.1, read as the reverse complement.
ACGGTCCTCTGCCGGGAGGCGTTGCCGCCCCACCGCGAGCAGCGCCTGGAGGAGATCTTCGGCGACCTGCCGCTGGGCTTTCCCAGGATGGTCCCATTGGCGGCGAAGGGTCAACCATTTGGGTGGAGTGAGCGGGGCGAGCTGATCCCAGAGGTGTTCGGCTTGCTTCAGGGGTTCGGAGGGCTTCTCCTCTACGGGCGTTCCACGGAATTGAACGGTCTGACAACGGGAGCGAATCGTGGAGAGGAGCTGATCGCGGTGATCCGTAAGGAGGATCACCAGGGTGCGGGGCGGCGGTTCTTCAAGGAGTTTTAAGAGGGTGTTGCTGGCATCGGAAGTCAGGTGGTGGGCTTCGTCAATAATCGTGACTTTCCATCGGCCTTCAAACGGTTTTTGTGCGAGCGTCCGCTTCATCGCTTGCACCATTTCGATCCTGAGGGATCGCTGGTCTTCCATCGCCTCGTCAAAGAACCTCGCTTGATGGGAGAAGTCAATCATCTGCACATCGGGATGGATCCCTGCCGCGATCTTCCGACAGCTTCGGCACGCATCGCACGGGGCGATCTCTCCTTCACAGTTGAGGGTTTTTGCCAGTTCAAGGGCGGCTGTACGTTTCCCCACTCCCGCTGGTCCAGTAAACAGCAACGGCGCCCCCATCCGCCCTGAACTCAGCAGAGTCCTCAGTCGTTTATCCACGAACGTGAGCGCGGAGCCCCTGAAGGACGAGCGCCCGGATCCGCGCTTGGGTCGCCGCCACGCTGCCCGTCGCCCGGATCACCCGAATGCGGCGGGGTTCTTGGGCCGCAAGCGTCAGGTATCCCTGGCGGACCCGGCGATGGAACACGGTAGCCTCACGTTCCAGACGGTCGGGACCCCTTCCCTGGTGACGTTTTGAGGCGCGAGCCCGCGCGAGCCCGCGGGCGGTAGGGACATCGAGAAGGATCGTGATATCCGGTTGGAGTCCATCCGTGGCCAACGCGTTGAGTTGCCGAATCCGCGGCAAGGCCAATCCGCGACCATATCCTTGATAGGCCAACGTCGCGTCACAGAACCGTTCGCAAATGACGGTTTCCCCGCGGGCCAAACGGGGTCTCAAGACCTCGATCACGTGCTGAGCGCGCGCCGCCAGGTACAAGAGCAGCTCCGCCGCAGACACGATGCGGCCCTTGGGATGAAGCAGGACCCCCCGAAGCCGCTCAGCCAGGCGGGTCCCGCCAGGCTCTCGGGTGTGGTACACCGGATACCCGTGGGCTTTCAGAAATTGGACGAGGAGCTTGGCGTGGGTGGATTTTCCACTGCCATCCTGACCCTCTAGGGTAACAAAAAAACCGCTTGGTTTTTTCACCTAAAACGCATCGCGAGGCAGCATTATTGTAAGTTATGGGGGATTGACCGGTCAAGCTGGGCTAGAGTTCTACCAGGTGGTGACGATTTCTTGCCAGGACTTTCGCTTGAGGGTGACAGAGGTGAGGCGGATGGTGTCACTGATCGCCGGGTCATAGTAAATGACCATGGTGTTGACTTCCATGGTCGTTGTGACCATCGCGACCCCTACGATCAGATTATTCCCTCCCGCACAGTGGAATTGGTAGGTGGAGAGCAGCCCATGGAACACCACGCCGGTGAGTCCTGGGGGGTCCAGCGCCGAGGGCGCGGTATAGGTGGGACTCACCGTGTGGTACCCGTTATCCCCGGGATACTCGTTTGAGGCGGAGGTGTCTGGGCTCGAGGGGTTGACCACTGTGCCTGAGACATACTGTTGCCAGGCGTTGGCAGGGACCGGGAAGGTATAGCTGGCGAGTCCTTTGGCATGGATATGGATATTCCCATTGGCAACCACCAGGGCATTCACCCGCAGGAAGCTGCGGTTTGAGTTGGTGTCTTCGATCTTGACATTCCCAGTTTCAACGAAGATCACCGCGCTGGAATTGTTGAGCTGGTAGCTTTTGAACCGGACCTCACCACTCCCATCGAAGTAGCCGGTGCCTAGCCAGGCGGCGCTTTGGCCGCCGTTCGATCCCCCCCCGATCGCCCCTGGATCCGGAACGACAGAGCTCTGGGCCTGTGTCCGATAGTCATCGAGATCCAGTTGTGGGGGGGAACCTAAATCCGTTCGGAAGGCCTCGTAGTTTCTGGTCTGGTCACTGTTCGGAGCAGCGGGGTTGGTGTCCCACGGATCAATCGCCCCCTTCGCGATCTTGTGGGGCCAGTAGGTCGTCGTCTGGCCGCCACTCAGGGTCATCTGGCCATAGGAGATCACCGGTCCCCAATGGACGGTGAGGTTGGGCTGCCATTGGTTGGTCCCCCCGGTCTGGACCGGGTCGTTGACCGCCGTTCGTTCAAAGATCACTTGTAGGGTGCGGATCTCGTTCGTTGACTGGTCCCGGCCTTTAGCGGTTACCGTGACCTCTCCGGTCCCAGGCCCCGAGCTGAAGGCGATCTTGTAAGAGCCACCGGCCACCTCGGTGTACTCGGTGGTTCCGGTATAGCCGGAGATCGGCACGCCGTTTTTGGCATCCGTCCAGACTTGCAGGGATTCGCTCAACTTCCAGGCGCCCCGATCAATGCCGGCTTCCGCCAGATGAAAGGCCTTGGTCGTCCTCGTCTGTCTGACAGCCCCTTTGGTGTCCCCCTGAAGCAGCCAGACGACGGAGGGAATCACCACCAACAGCACCACCAGCGTGCCGAGGACAATGACCGACGTTTGGCCGCGCGAGGAGTTCATCTCATCAATTCATGAGGCGCACCGTTTCCAGCGACAGCTGCAGCGCCTTCGTGCCTCCCTCGTAGGTTGCGACCTCAGTGGAGACTGCCAGTGAGAGAATCGTTGGTT
>JACPXA010000182.1 GCA_016196785.1 Elusimicrobiota bacterium | reverse complement strand
TAACTTAGTAAAATCCTTCCGGCGAGGCGTCCGCTCCACTCCGCTACAGACATCCACGGCAAAGGGACGCACCTGCGTGATGGCCTCCCGAACATTGTCCGGGGAAAGTCCGCCCGCTAAGAACATGGGAACCCCCAGCGAGTCGCTCCCATGAGCGAGTTCCCAAGAGAAAGGCCGTCCAGTGCCCCCGAGCTGGTCATTCGTAACATGGTCCAGCAGAAAGTAATCAACTACAGGGATATATTGACGCCATGCCTCCCAGTTCATGCGGGTTTGACTTCCCCCCTCATCCTCCCCTCTCCCCCCTGATGGGGGGAGAGGATTAAGGTGAGGGGGGCGGTCCATTGGAATCGTCTTGATCACTGTGAGGCCTTTTGCTTTGAGGGCGGCACACAGCTCGGGAGATTCCTCACCGTGTAGTTGGACAGCCTTGAGCGGCACGCGAGCCAGGGTGCGCTCAATGACAGGAAGTTCAGCATTGGCAAACACCCCCACCGATGTCACAAAGACAGGGAGCTGGCTCGTGATCGTCTTTGCCAGCTCCCGTGAGACCTTCCGAGGGCTGCCTGGGACAAAGTTAAATCCGACAAAATCCACCCCCAGGCTTGCAGCCCAGACCGCATCTTGCGTATGGGTGATCCCACAGATCTTAACCTTTACCATGATGTCCCTTTTGATGAGTGGGCCCGCTGCCCTGCCTGCACCAAGGCGTGGAGAGTCGTGGAGATGTCTCTCGCACGCATCAGATGTTCTCCCACGAGTACCGCGGTAATCCGTGAGGCATCGAGTTGTTGAATTTGTTCTGGGGTCTCGAACCCACTCTCTGCGACCACCACCTTCTCACGGGGCACGCGCCCAATGAGTGAGGTGGTGATGGTCAGGTCAATTGAGAAATCTTGAAGATTCCGGTTATTCAACCCAATCACCGGAGCGCCAAGCCCCAGGGCTCGCTCAAGTTCGGCGGCGGTATGGACCTCCACCAAGGGGGTTACCCCTAGGCCTTGAGCAGTTTGAAAGAGCTCCGCGAGTTGGGTCGGGGAGAGAATGCTAGTGATGAGCAGAACCGCGTCAGCCCCCCAGGCTCTCGCTTCATACACCTGGTAGGGGTCAACCATAAAATCTTTGCGCAGGAGGGGAAGCGGGGACTGTCGTCGTACCGACTGAAGGTCTTCCAAGGAACCGTGGAAGAAGTCCTCTTCCGTGAGAATGGACACCGCCGCCGCCCCCCCAGCGAGAAAGGCCTCTGCTACCTGGACCGGGTTCGCCCCAGGACGCAGGGCTCCCGCAGAAGGGGATGCCCGTTTGAACTCGGCGATGACTTGAATGCCACTGGTTTTGTGGATGGCGGTCTTAAAATCCTTCGGAGGCGGCACAGCCGCCACTTGTCGTTCCAGCATCGCCAGCGGCTGTCGTTCCATCGCCTGACGAAGCCTCGCCCTTCGTTGCTCTACGATTTGTTGAAGCACATTGTTTACGGAAGGAACGTTCATAAGAGGTTATAGTGACTCATGGCTTAATTTGATGAGGGCCTCGAGCTTCGCCAGCGCCTTCCCTGAATCGAGGGCTTCAGTGGCGGCCTGAAAAGCGATCTGGTAGTCGGTGATGTCCTTCCGTTGCTCAGCGCGGGCAGCCATGAGGATGGCGCAGGCAGCATTCAAGAGCGCCGCATCGCGATACGGCCCGCGGCGGCCCGCCAGAAGATCTCGTAGGGTGGCGGCATTTTCCTCCTTCGTCCCGCCACGCAGCGCCTCCGGCGCGACTCGGCGCAGGCCGAACATCTCAGGTGTGAGTTGACCTAACTGAATCGTCCCATTTCCGACCTCGGCCACCACGGTGTCGCCGGATAATGAGACCTCATCTAGCCCCTGCACGGCTACACCTTTATGATTCTTTATTCTCCCATGGACCACCATGACTCTCAGCAGACCGAGTCGTTGGCAGACACGGGCAATGGGTTCCACGAGCTGTTCCTGAGCAACCCCAACCAACTGGACGTTGGCACGGGCGGGATTCACCAGAGGGCCGAGGAGATTGAAGACCGTGCGGATCCGAAGTTCTTTTCGGACTGGCATGGCATGGCGCATCGCGCCATGCAACAGTGGAGCGAAGAGAAAGCCAATGCCAATGTCCTTTAGGCAGCGTGCCACCACGACAGGGGATGCCTGGAGGCTGACCCCCAAGGCTTCCAGGACATCCGCTGAGCCACAGCGTGAGCTGATGGAACGGTTGCCATGCTTGGCGACGGTGTACTGAGCACCCGCAACGATAAAGGCTGCCGCGGTGGAGATGTTGAAAGTCTCTGCACCATCGCCCCCCGTCCCACAGGTATCCACGATGATCGGCGCCTGGCAGGAGATCGGGGTCATCGCTTCCCGTAATGCGATCGCACACCCCGTAATCTCCTCCACCGTCTCACCGAGCAACTGGAGACCCATGAGGAAGGCGGCGATCTGTGCGGGGCTAGCGGTTCCCTGCATGATGTCTCGCATGGCTCCTTGGGCCTCCTGCTCGGTCAGGTGGCACCCACCAGCGATTTTTTCAATCGCGGCCTCAATCATGAGGTACCACTCAAGAAGTTCTTCAGCAGCCGTTTGCCTTCTTTGGTCAAGATGGACTCTGGATGAAATTGAACCCCTTCCAGGCGGGGGAGGGTTTTATGCCGAAGTCCCATAATCTCTCGCTGGTCCGTCCATGCGGTCACGGTCAGGCAGTGGGGGAGGGTGCGCCGTTCCACAAGCAGCGAATGGTACCGCGTCGCTTCAAATGGGTTGGGCACCTCTCGGAACAACGATCGCTGATCATGGTGGATCCAGGAGGTCTTCCCATGCATCAACCGTTTCGCCTTGATCACGCGGCCGCCAAACGCATAGCCAAGAGCCTGATGGCCAAGACACACGCCAAGCAGGGGGATCTTCCCCCCAAAGTCCCGAATCACATCCACAGAAATCCCGGCTTGCGCTGGAGTTCCTGGGCCGGGGGAGATCACAATGTGACTCGGTTTGAGGCGGGCGATTTGGCCAAGTGAGATTTGATCGTTGCGGAACACCCGGACCTGCTTCACCATCTCGCCGAGGTACTGAACCAGGTTGTACGTGAACGAATCGTAATTATCAATGACGAGTATCATAAATTTTGTTCGGCCCGACGCACCGCCTCAAACAAGGCCGCTGCCTTGTTCCGGGTTTCTTGTAATTCACGACGCGGGAGTGAATCCGCCACAATCCCTGCGCCCGCTTGGACGTACGCAACCCCATCCTTTAAAAGTATTGTCCGGATCGTAATGGCCATATCCAAGTTCCCTGAGAAGGAGAAATACCCGACAGCCCCTGCATAGGGACCCCGGCGGACTGGTTCGAGTTCTTCAATGATTTGCATGGCTCGAATCTTCGGCGCACCGGTCACCGTCCCCGCGGGGAAACAGGCAGCCAGCAGGTCAAAGACATCCCGACCGTGGGCAAGCCGGCCCGTGACCGATGAGACGAGATGCATGACGTGGGAGTACCGCTCTACCGACATAAACTCCGGAATGTGGATCGAACCAACTCGGCACACTCGCCCCAAGTCGTTGCGGCCGAGGTCTACCAACATGAGGTGTTCCGCTCGCTCCTTCGGATCGCTCAGGAGCGCCCGTTCTAGGGCAAGGTCCTCCTGCGGGGAGCGACCGCGCGGGCGGGTGCCTGCGATCGGCCGAGTTTCCACGACTTCTCCTTCCTTTCGAACCAGGATCTCTGGGGAAGATCCTATCAGGTAGAGGTCTCGAAACCGCAAGAAATACATATAGGGCGATGGGTTGACGAGCCGCAGTGCCCGATAGATGTCAAAGGGGGGGGTATGAACCTGGGTACTGAAGCGCTGGGAGAGCACCACCTGGATGGCATCCCCATTGGTGATATACCGTTTGGCGCGCTGAATCGCCCGCACAAAGCCGTGAGGCGAGAGGTTAGAGCTGATACGCACTCCCTTGGTCCATTCCCCCGAGCCCCACCCGCCTACTCCAGTGACACCTTGACTTCGTTGAAGGGTCTGAAGAGTTCGCTCAATCTTGGAGCAGGCCTCTCGGTAGCTTCGGGCCACAAGGTGCGGGCGAGGAAATGGGGTCTTCCCCCAGCCATCCACGGATACGCACACCACCACCTTGATCGTCTGTGAGAACCGGTCAAAGACCAAGAGCTGATCAGTGAGCTGAAACGAGGCATCGGGGACCTTAAGATCATCTTCGAGAAACGTGGGTAACGACTCAAAGAAACGGACCATGTCGTATCCGAAATATCCCACCGCCCCTCCCCAAAACCGGGGGAGTCCCGGGACC
>JACPXA010000181.1 GCA_016196785.1 Elusimicrobiota bacterium | reverse complement strand
TCGTACCGTTCAGGAACGTGACTCACAAGCGGGGTGACCGTGAGAAACCCCACCCCGCACCGTTTGAGCTCCCGCTCCAACCCCGGCGTGTGGAATCCTCCAGCGACCAGTGCGGCCAATGGTTGTTGTTCGTCGCGCATCGCCTGGAGAAGACGAGCCGTCATCCAACGATTGCGGTGGACAGCCGCTTCATAAAACTGTTCAAAGAGTGGCAGCGACCGCTCCAGGAGGGTTTCGTCACTCTTGAGAGGCCACTGTTGTGTGAGCGAGGCGAGACGCTGAGGCCATTGCGACAGGAAGGGACGTCGAGTTTGATAGAGGTCCCACTCTGCAGGCGTTAATCGGAGGGCGACGAGTTTCTCTAGCAGCGCTAAGTCGCTGACGAGTTCGTTAAAAAACTGTTGGGCCGGTTCAGCGGGGTTCGCATGTGAGGAGGAACGCGACCGCCAACGTTGGAGCTGGTTGGACGCTGCGGCGATGTCAGTGCGGCTCTGTGCCTGCAGAGCGATAAGCCGTTTGAACAACCGTACGTGCTGCTCGTAAGACGCCGGCTGCTCTACCCCCTGTAGGGTGAGCGCTTGGGATGTGGTCAACCCCGCCAGCTCGGGACCGGACAAGAGACCGAGGTCCGTCAGGTGTCGAGCGACATCCTGCAAGATCCTGGGAGACGGAAACTGCCGAAAGGGTTCGAGGTCAAACCGGCTGGAGGATCCCTCCAGCCCGATGAGGCGCAAGCGATGGTGGCCCGCCCACCACTGGAGCAGGTTGGCCAGGCGATGCTGGACCTCGGGCAGGCCGTGAGCATCTTGGATCAAAAGGACCAGTCGGGTTGGATGCGGCGTGGGGAGATGGACAGAGCGAATGACACCGAGTGGCGCGATCGCGGCGGCGGTTTCAACGACCCAGTGGGGCGTCTCGGCGGGCAGCCCGTGCCGCACCGTGGTTTCGAGCACTTCGCGGGGATTTTGGCGTTGATGTCGAAGCGCGATGCGGCGACTTTCCCAGAAGGACGCTTGAAGGAGCGGTGGCGCGATGATCGAGGCGTAGACATACACCAAGGCCATCCCGACAGATGTCCACCGGGGTATCTGCTTCCTTGGTTTGAATGAGGGTGTGGCACGTAGCATGGTCGTTGTTCCAGGCACTGTATTGAGTGTACCAGAGAGAGATTAACACCGCCTTAAGAAGAGGTAACTAACTTGTAAATTCTGTGGGAGGGACGCCCCAAAAGCGCATTGTAGTGCTCCGTTGGGGTTCTCCCCAACCGAGCGAGAGGGGAGCTAGATGGAAGAGGGCGGTTTAGACAGGGTAAGCACGAGACACTTACAGCTGCCACCCGCCTTGAGGAATTCGCTGGTGGGGGTGTCTTGCACCCGATAGCTGAGTTGTTTGAGGAGTTGGATAAGCCGCCGGCTGGGTTGGTTCATGAGGATGGTCTTCCTGAGGACCACCCCATTACAGACAAACCGAAGGGCTTCTTCCCGCGTCACGGGAATGGGGTTTGCCACGAACTCTCGGATCGCCCGTTGGCCATACCGGTCAAAGGCCCCGGGGTAGAACAGGACGGAGCGGCTATCGAGCGGTAGGAAACAGGTGTCGAGGTGATAGAACTTGGGGTCCACCAGTTCGAGGGAGATCACCCGCTGAGGCAGGAGTTGGCCAAGCCCCTGGTGAGATCGGATATCGGAACGCTGGCGGAACCCGGCAAAGAGCAGGTCGCGGTAGGGCAAGACGTCTCCTTCCCCTTCAAAGGATGAACCAGGGCTGATGGGGGTGACCTGGTATCCACGCTGATGAAAGTAGCGAACAAAGTACCGTCGTTCGCCGCGACGCTCTTGATAACGGAAGTTGCTAGGGATAAACCGTTGTCCACGAATCAACCCGGCATTGGCGGTAAACACCATATCGGGTTGGCGGGGATTGGGTTGAATGAGCTCAATCCGCGCTCCTAGAGAACGGAGGGTGACCACGAGACGGTCCCACTGGAGTTGAGCCAGCCTCGAGTCAGGCTGACGGCGGCGATCCATCCAGGCGTTGATCTCATAGGCGATTCGAAAATGGGTCGGTGGGCACATCAAAACCCGCATCTTAACCAGTTAAGGCTCGATGAAGTTCTCGTAAGAAGTACCCGACATCTAAGGGGGGGACGTAGTTGCCTTTCTGCCTTATGACGACGGCTGCGAAAGGCAACAAAGCAGCTACGTCCCCAAGGCCAAAGCAGCTACGTCCCCAAGGCCAAGGCTCTTCGGAGCTCCCGGAGGAAGTATCCCACATCCGTAACAAACCCGACTGACTGGAGCGTCCCCCGGTCGTTTAACTTCACCACGGAAGAGGGGTTCATATCCACGCAGACCGTCCGCACCGACCCTGGGAGAAGATTACCGGTCGCGACCGCGTGGAGGGTGGTGGCTAATAAGAGCGCAAGCTGGACACCGGGCAGGTGACGGCGCATGACCTCTTGCGCTTTCATGACGTCGGTGATCGTCTCCGGGAGGGGACCGTCATCCCGAATCGAACCGGCTAACACAAAGGGCACCTTGTGTTTGACCAATGAATAACAGATGCCGTCTCGAATCCATCCCTTCTGGATCGCCTTCTGGATCGAGCCCACCCCCCGCACCCGATTGATCGCTCGGAGGTGATGCTCATGCCCCCCGTGGGTGATCCCACCGCTCTTCAGGCTTAACCCCAAGGAGGTCCCAAACATCGCGGCTTCCAGATCATGTGTTGCCAGCGCATTCCCCGCAAAGAGCACATCCACATAGCCGTGTGCAATCAGCCAGGCAAGGTCTTCCCTCGCCCCGGCATGGACCACCGCCGGACCAGCCACCAGGAGAATCTTCCCCCGCCGTCCGGCGCGGATTCGTTTGATCTCCCTAGCAATTTTATGGATGAGTGCAATCTTCGGCTTCTCGGTGGAAGCCTCGCTGGTCATAAACTCAAACACCTCGGTTTCCCGAGGCCGCTGAAGGGGTGTCACCTTGACCCCCTGATGACCGATCACAAACCACTCCCCCCGCTTCACGGCGGCAAATCGAACGGCCTCTGCCAGCCGTCGCCGGAGATCCACGCGAATCCCACAGTCCATCTCCGCGTGGTCCACCTTGATCCACCGTCCTTGACCGCGGACCCAGGTTTCTAAATTCGTGGTGGCGTAGAACCTTTCCGGGAACACCCCATCCTTGGGCGCCCGAGCAAGGCGGGCATCTCCCTGATCAAGTACCTCCGCTCCAAGATCCCGAAGCCGTCGGATGATCCCATCGAGGACAACCTGGGTCTCGGCGCTGACTTTGAGCACAGCCGAACTCGTCTCCTCCTGCCGTTGACCGACCTGGACTTTCTCGATGACAAACTGCCCGCCCAGCTCCATGATCCGGTCCAGTACCTTGCTGAGGGTGAGGGAATCGATAATATGACCTTCAACCCTGATGCGTTCTGATACGTTCTTCATTGATTAACAGGATACAAAAATTCTCGTATGGTTCTATCCTCCGACCGGCGCAGCGATCTCTTTATGCCCCTCGACTTCTCCGAGCTCCCTCAGGGCCTTTTGGAGATCCTCGGCATGGCGATGACCCTCCAGGCGGGACACCACGCTATAGGCGCAGGGGACTACAAAGAGCGTGAGAAAGGTGGAGACCAAGACACCTCCAATGACGACCAAGGCCATAGGGATACGCGTTTCGGCACCCGGACCGATGCCTAGCGCTGGAGGGATGGCCGCTGTAATCGTTGCCACGGAGGTCATAACAATTGGACGGAACCGGATGGGACAGGCCTCCAGCAACGCCTCGGTGAGGTCCAGTCCTTGCTTGCGTCGTTCGTTGGTAAAATCTACCAGCAGGATCGAATTCTTCTTGACGATCCCCATCAAGAGGATGAGCCCGATCATGCTGTAAATATTGAGTGATTGATGGCCGAGGACCAGGGCGATGAACGCTCCCGTCACGCTGAACGGAAGCGCCAACAGGATGATCCAGGGATGAAGAAAACTGTTGTACTGGGAGGCGAGCACCATATACGCGACAAAAATCCCAAGGACCAGGGCGAAGACGAGGCTCCCGAACGACTCTTTGAAGGTCTGAGCGCTCCCGGAGAGGACAATGCGGTATCCTTCTGGTAATACCTCCTTGCCAATCTTCTCGAGCGCGGTCAACGCCTCCCCTTGCGATTTGCCGGGGGCGACGTTGGCGAAGATGCCGATGGCTCGCTCACGGTTTCGTCGGGTGATGGTGAGGAGGGTTGGCTTCTCGCGTACCGCCACCACGTCAGACAACTGGATCACCTCACCTCGGTTGTTCCGCACCCAAATCTTGCCAATGTCCTGGGGGCGGTGGCGGTCCTGGGCGACCAAGCGTAAGCGGATATCGTACCGCTTCCCCCCACGGGTATACTTGCCGGCTCGGACACCGCCAATCATGGCGTTGATGGTATTCCCAATCGAGGCAATGCTGACACCCCGTGCAGCCGCCTGTGATCGGTCCGGCACTACCCGCACCTCAGGCATCCCAAACTGGTAGTCAGTATCCACATCCGTCATGAACCCCGAGACTTCCATTTTTTTTGTGATCTGTTCACCCAAGCTGGCCAGCTTGTCCCCGTCCTGACCGCGGATCGTGAACTCCACGGGGAACCCGCGCTGCGCGGTGAACCCCGATTGCGACAGGTCTTGGATCACGGCTCGCTTCATGCCAGGGATCTTAGCCAATCCTTGACGAATGATGGGCATCAGTTCCTGCTGTGTCAAGGGACGTTTGCGACCCGTGGGAATGGGTCGCTGGGCGGGAGGCTTCAAGGTTAAAAACATCATGGCGGTGTTGACTTCACTTCCACCGAACCCCCCGATCGCGGCAAAATAGCGTTCCAGTTCAGGGCGGCCCATCACGAAGGCCTCCGCCTGGCTGGTGACGTGATCCGTGAATTCGATCGAAGATCCTAACGGTGTCTGCAGACGGACGAAAAGCTGGCTCATGTCCTGAGAAGGGACAAACTCCTTTTTCAAGACCTTCCCCAATGAAAGGGACACCACAAACAGGAGGCACGCAGCGATCAGGATTTTCCAACGATGCGCGAGACACCGGGCCAGCAGGCGGCGATAGCCCTGTGTGACCCGGCCCATCAGCCGGTCCATCCCCCGCCCAATGAGGGTCGTGTGCCCCACTTCAAGAAATTGGGAGCACCGCATGGGGGCCAGGGTCAGCGCTTCAAGCAAGGACAACATGACCGCGACAGAGATCGTGATGCCAAACTGGTAGAAGAACTTCCCAATGATCCCTTTCATAAAGATGACCGGAACGAAGATCGCCAGGATCGCAAGGGACGCGGCGGTGGCGGCGGGCGTGATCTCCCGCGCTCCCACGATCGCCGCCTTCACACGGGACAGGCCATGTTCGCGGTACCGGACAATGTTCTCGAGCACCATGATGGCATCGTCCACGACAATCCCGATCACCAGGGAAAGCCCAAGCAGGGTGAAGGTGTTGAGCGTAAAGCCCATGAAAAACATGATGATAAACGCGCCGATGATCGAGGTGGGGATGGCCAACAACACGTTGAGGGTTGAACTCCAGGATCCCAAGAACAGCCAACACACTAGCGCGGTGAGGATCGCGGACAGCAGGAGGGTGAAATTCAGTTCACGGGTTGAGTCTTCAATAAATTTCGTGCCGTCGAAAACAACATCCAGACTCAACCCAGGGGGGAGCCCCTTCTTGAGTTCCTGAAGTCGAGTCTTGACGGCACGGCCGACGGCGACGGCGTTGGATCCCCGTTGCTTGCGGATTCCTAGTCCAACCGCAGGCCTTCCCATCGACCGGGAGATCCGTCGGAGGTCGGCCAACCCATCCTCCACGGTAGCGACGTCCTTGATGCGGAAGGTCCGCCAAAGGGGAGACCCTCTGCGGCCGGGGATAATGAGGTGACTGAACTCCTCCACGGAGCTCGCCTCTCCAAGGACACGTATATTGAGTTCGTGCGTCTCAGTTTCAATCCGCCCTGCGGGGACTTCCACGTGCCCTAACTGGAGCGCGTCGCTCACATCATCGGCCGTCAACTCCCGCTGGCGCATGGCCTCGGCATCTAGCCACACCCGCAGGTTAGGCTCGAGATACCCTCCGAGGAACACGTCCCCTACACCAGACACCGTAGTAAGCCGATCCTTGAGGTAATCTTTCGTGAGATCCATCAGCTCTCGGCGCGGGCGGTCCCCCGTGAGGGCGATCCACATGATGGGCTGGTCTTCGGGGTTGGTCTTGGTGACGATCGGAGGATCCATGTCCTTGGGGAGATTGCGCTGGGCTTGGGCGATTTTGGTCTGGACCTCCCGCAGGGCCACGTCAATATTCCGGCTGAGCTCGAATTCAACGCTGACGGTTGCTCCACCCTGCCTTGAGGTGGACGATACTTCCCGAATACCTTCGACGCCCATCACCGCATCTTCAATGAGATCGGTCACTTCAGTCTCCATGACCTCGGGGGCCGCCCCTTCCCAGGACACAGACACCGTCACCACAGGAAAATCCACATCTGGGAGCTGGCTGATGCCCATCCGGCTGAACCCGATCCAGCCGAACACGATCAGGCCGGCCATCAGCATCCAGGCAAAGACCGGGTTCTTGATGGAAATGTCGGATAAGGTCATACGCCCTCCACCGGCATTAGGGTAGTTCCTCAGTCGCTACTTTCAACTGGAGAAACGCCAATTTGCTTTGAACGAGTGTGCGGTCCCAGCTGCGTCGTGTATCCTGCATCGCATTCATGGCCTGCAACACTTCAAGGTTGTTGACCAGTCCGAGGCGATACTCCCGGACCTGAAGCGTATAACTCTCTTTCGCCTTGTTGAAAGCTTCCTCCAGCGCTTTGGCTTGGGCCACACCAGACGCCAGGGCGACAGAGGCTCGTTTGATCTCGGAGCGTACGTCTCGGGAGAGCCGGCTCAACCGCAGCTCGGCTTGCTGAAGTTGGGAAGCGGCTTCTTTCACCTGGGCTCGCGCCGTCCCCCCTTGAAACAGGGGAGCCTCCAGGGATAGCAGGATATCCCAGTTAATCCCGCTTTGGAATCCAACCCGCTTGATATAGTAGTTCCCGAGCAGGCTGGCGGTCGGAAGCAAGCTGCCTTTGGCCAGTTGTACCCGGGCGCGCTGCGATAACACCTGCTCCCGCTGCGCCTGTACATCGCTTCTCTGGTCGGTCTTGGCTAACAGCATAGCTTCCGGTTCAACGATTTCACTGTTCGGTAACTCATCCCGCAACGACCGTTCGCCCACGTCGTTCCCAGTCAGGAAGGACAAGAGCTCGCGAGCCGTCAGGATCTGCTCTTTGATCTGTTCCTCCAGCGAGCGTTGTGCGGCCTGTTGGGATTGAACCGTGAGGACCTCGCTGGGTCGTGACTTACCGAGCCGCACGCGCTCCTGCAGTTCCTTGACCCGCTCCTGCGTGAGTTGGATGAGGGTCCGAATGTTCCCCAGATCCGTTTCCAGTTGAACAACCAAATAAAATGCCCGGGCGACATCTTGAAAAAGCAACTTGGACGCCCGGTTGAACAACAAGGTGGCCCGGCGACTCTCCGATTTAAAAGAAGACATCGCGGCAAACTCTCGAAACCCCGAAAACAGCGGTTGCCGAACGATGAACTTCACCTCCGGCCGCTCCCGTCGGGTGAACGTCCCCCCGACCCCACCGTCTCCCCCACTGATTCCACTCGTATCCTGAAGGGATTCCGACACGTTGAAACTCAGGTGCGGTAGGACGTTGCCAAGCGCTTGCTGGTAACGGGCCTCCGCTTGCGCGATGTTTTCCGATTGGGTCTTCAAATCTTCACTGCGCTGTAACGCCAGGTGATAACAATCCTGCAACGTGAGGGCTGATGAGGAGGGAGAAGGGGATTGGGGGAGCGCCCCCTCCGCAGAGACAGTCGTCGCTCCGATCACACACCACATAAGCAAGCGGCTGAAAAACCTCATACGCTAAATTGTATCAGAATGGTGGCGGCGCTTGCTATAATCTGTGAGTGAACCGAAGGTCGGGGTGGGGGATGATAGCCCTGGGGATAGGGGTGGCGTGTATGGAAAGTCACTCAGCGGCAAGTAAGCCGAACCACTTGATTCATGAGAAGAGCCCGTATCTGCTCCAGCATGCCTATAACCCGGTGGAGTGGTATCCCTGGAGGGAAGAAGCCTTTGCCAAAGCCCGCAAGGAGAACAAGCCGATCCTCGTGTCCATTGGATACTCCACCTGCCACTGGTGCCATGTGATGGAGCGGGAATCGTACTCGAATCCCAAGATCGCCGAGTTGATGAACAAGTATCTCATCAGCATCAAGGTGGACCGCGAGGAGCGGCCCGACGTGGATAAACTGTACATCACCGCAGTGTCCGCCATGACCGGCTCCGCGGGGTGGCCGTTGAACGTCTTTGTGACCCATGATCTGCAGCCGTTCTTTGGAGGTACCTATTTTCCCCCTGAACCTCGCTGGGGCCATCCCGGCTGGCCGCAGGTTGTGGAACAGATCGGCAGCGCTTGGCAGGACCCCCCCCAGCGGGAGAAACTTCTTGAATCGGGTGCAAACATCCAGGACCTCCTCAAGCAGGTGACGGCTGCCGGTGGTACCAAGGAGGAAATCCTCGACCTTGCGTGGTTACACCGCGGCTTTGAATCTCTGCGCACCACCTATGACGCCCAGCGGGGAGGGTTCGGCCCTGCCCCGAAGTTCCCCATGCCGGTACACCAACATTTTCTTTTCCGGTACGCGGACTACGCCCAACGGACCCTGGGAGATGCGGCGAAGGCGCAGACGGCCCTGAAGATGGCCCTCCACACATTACGGACCATGGCCCAGGGAGGGATCTACGACCAGATCGGGGGAGGGTTCCACCGTTACTCCACTGACGACCGGTGGTTCCTCCCTCATTTTGAGAAGATGCTTTACGATAACGCGCAGTTGGCGCTCAACTATGTAGATGCATACCAGATCAGCCAAAACGAAGAGTTTGCTCAGGTGGCGCGGGAGACGCTGGGGTATGTGCTCCGAGACATGACGCATCCCCAGGGGGGTTTCTACTCCGCGGAGGATGCGGATAGTCTTCCTCCTGAACTGGCGGGCACAGTGTCGGCATCCGGCCTTGCTCATAAAGCCGAGGTGGCGTTCTACATCTGGAGACAGAAGGAAATTCTTGATATCCTGGGTCAGGTGGATGGTGACATCTTCTGTTTCCGATACGGGGTGGAATCAGGTGGAAACGTCGCCTCAGATCCTCATGAGGAATTCAGCTCCAAGAATGTGCTCTCCGTGGCTCATTCCCTGGCGCATACCGCGAAGCAGTTCGGCCTCCCAGAAACAACGATCGTACAGCGCCTCGAACAGAGCAAGCGGCGTCTCTTCCAGGTGCGAGCGAAACGGCCCCGTCCCGACCGGGATGACAAAATCCTCACATCCTGGAATGGACTGATGATCTCCGCCCTAGCGAGGGCACATCAGATCTTGGGCAAGGAGAAGCCTAAGCAGGGAAGTGCCCAGACAACCTACTTAGAGGCTGCGGAGGCGGCCGCGCAGTTTATCCGAGCGAACCTGTACGATTCCAAGCAGCGTCTTCTCTTCCACCGCTGGCGGGAGAACGAGCGTTCGATCCCAGCCCTGGCTGATGACTTCGCCTTTCTCGTTCAGGGACTGCTAGATCTTTATGAGGCCTCGTTCAACCCGACCTGGCTGGAGTGGGCTATCAACCTTACCGAAGAACAAAACAAACTCTTCTATGACACAGCCGTTGGTGGATTCTACATGACAGCCGCGAACCACGATCCTCACCTCCTCTTCCGGATCAAGGAGGACACCGATAACGTGGAACCTTCAGCGAGCTCGGTGGCCACCTTGAACCTCTTACGGCTGGCCCAGTTCACGGATCGTGCTGATTTTCGTCAGGCGGCAGAGAAAACACTGCGGTTTTTTAGCCCCAACTTAAAACAAGCCTCCCGGTCGCTCCTCTACATGCTTGGGACTATGTACCTTGCCCTGTCCAAACCTTACCAGATCATCATCGCCGGTGACCCTGCCTCCACCGATACGCAGGCGATGCTGACGGCGGTACATGCCCGCTTCATTCCCAATAAGGTCCTGATGGTGGTGGAGGGCGGCCCGATCCAAGCCGCGCTGGCCAAGCATCTCCCATTCCTTGCTACTATCAAGCGCCTGAAGAACCAAGCCACCGCCTACGTCTGCATCAACTACACCTGCCAGCTCCCCACGACCGATCCCGAGGTTGTCGCCAAACAACTGGGGGGGGACGTTCTTCGGTAATTGGGTTTTCACAACACCCTTCTAATACCTGGACAAGCGAGTCGCTGTGATGCAATAAAATCCTCCCAATCGGTCTCTAATCAATGAGAATGCCTCGCCAAGGTATATCTTACTCCTGCCATAATAGGTAAAATTACTCTTGAATAAAGAGGATACGGCTATGATAGAACGCGATTTTGATATATCCTTTGTCGCAAACCTCGCTCTGAGGGAAAAACAAATCCAACAGAACTACCGGCCAATCATTGCTGTCCATAAATGGTTCGCCCGACGCCCCGGCACGTTGTTTCGTTCCCTTATCCTCTCAGAGTTTGTCAACGCGCCTCTTCAGCAGGCTTACTTTAAGGGGCACCACTTAGGGAAGATCCGCGTTGCCGACCCATTCATGGGAGGTGGGACACCGCTTCTAGAAGCAAATAGGATGGGATGTGAGGTCTTCGGTTATGATATCAATCCTATGTCTTATTGGATTGTGCGGCAGGAAATCGAACATCTCGACCTGGACCTGTATCGGCAAGCCGCTTCCGCCTTGAGAGTTGAGTTGGAGAGAGAAATCGGTTATCTCTATCGCACGACGTGTACAAAATGCTCCTCCGAGACTGCAAATGTCAAATATTGGCTTTGGATCAAAACGCAGAGATGCCAGGCGTGCCGCAAAGATATTGATCTCTTCCCAGGTTTTCTGATCGCTGGGAATATCCGACATCCCAAGAATGTTTTTGTCTGCGGTGGTTGCGGCGAAATCGTGGAATCCAACGCCAGGGAAACACCAGTACCATGTGCAAACTGCAAGGCGGACCTGTCCGTAGAGGGGCCAGCCAAACGGGGTCGAATCACCTGTCCGCATTGTCGCATGATTAATAAGTTCCCGGCTTCCAACGAGGTGCCCCGCCATCGTCTTTTTGCGATTGAATACTACTGCCCGAAATGCCGAGACACACACGAAGGACGATTCTTTAAGCGCCCTGACAGTCGAGATATATCCAAGTACAAAGAGGCTGAGAGACGACTTAAAGAGATGTGTCCCCGCTTTATACCGGATGAGAAGATTCCGCCTGGTGATGAAACGGAAAGGCTACACCGGTGGGGATACACTTATTACAAAGAAATGTTTAACTCCCGTCAATTGCTTTCGCTTGAGTTGAGTTGTCGGATCATTGAAAAGCAATCTAACGAGCGAGTGCGCAACGCCTTGGCCACGAATTTATCGGACCTCCTACGCTACCAGAACATGCTCTGCCGTTATGATTCCATGGCACTCAAGTCGCTGGATATCTTCTCTGTCCATGGGTTCCCTGTTGGACGCATCCAATGCGAATCAAATTTTCTCGGCGTTACGAATGGACGAGACTCCGCGAATATTGGAAGCGGCGGCTGGTCGAATATCATAGACAAATTCATCAAGGCGAAAGCGTATTGCAACCATCCCTATGAAATCCGGCACGATAGTGGACGTAAGAGTCAGATCCCTATACAGAATGAATGGATCGGCGACCAAAGGCACAGTATTTCCCCCCCAGAAAAAAGAAAAGTCGTCCTCCACTGTGGCAACGCCATGGAAGCGGAACTCCCCGATCAAAACCTGGATGCTGTCCTTACGGACCCCCCTTATTACGGGAATGTGCAGTACGCTGAGTTAATGGACTTCTGTTATGTATGGCTACGCCGTTTACTGCCAAATGAACGCGAATTCGCCAAGCCGTCGACAAGAGATTCGTTCGAACTGACCCGCAATGCGAGCATGGGGCGTGGTATGGAACACTTCGCGGAGGGGCTTGCGGGGGTATTTCATAAAATGGCATGCGCCTTAAAAAATGGCGCGCCACTCGCCTTTACTTATCACCATAACGATATCGAAGCTTACTATCCGGTCGCCATGGCAATATTGGACTCTGGACTGGTATGCTCTGCCTCTTTGCCATGTCCTGCAGAAATGGGTGGGTCTATCCACATTAATGGGACTGGCTCTTCAATCATTGATACCGTATTTGTATGCAGGTCAACGGGCACGGTCCCGAAAAGATGGATTAGTCGTTCGGCGCAAGACATTGCCACCATGGTGGCCGATGATTGCCGAATGCTGCAAGCCGGTAGCGTTAAGCCATCACAAGGAGATATTCGTTGCATCACCTATGGACATCTCGTAAGGCTTGCGATTTGGTACTTGAAGAAGGGATGGGATAGACGGCTTTCAACGAATAATAAACTAGGTCTTATCGCGGCTGAAATTACGAAGCTGGGGGGAGCACACGTAGTTCATAGACAAGCTCAAGATAGACTCGTCTTACAGCCAAATCTTGTAAGAGAATCCAAATCCTCCTACGGAGATCGAAGTGGCGCAATACGCTTTTGAAGTGCCCTTTAAAGAAATCCAGGAAAGCCTGGATATTTATGTCGCGGCTATCTTTTCCAGCCTCGAATCTGAATTCCTCATTATGCCGAAAGGTGAAGGATTCGTAGAGTATCCCGTTTTTGAAGAGGGATACGAAACCCTCAAGAGGGCAACAGAGATTTTCCAGAAATTTACCCCCGACATTGTCTATAAAACCACTCTTGAAAAACCGGTCTCAATGATCGTCCTTCGTACGATGATGGGATTCACTCCGCCGGAATGGGCCTATATCGCCACTCAACACTCTGGGGCCATGATTGACCAAGGATTTGCGCGGACGCTCGACAGACGAATCCGAATGAATCCCCTGACGCCACTGAGCCCAAATGGCGAGAATGACGTAAGGCTAAAAGCGATGATTCAAGCGGCCTGTGAGATGTTTGCGAAGAGCTGTCCAGCTGTTACGGATGGGAACATACACCGGCTGGACAAGGCGGATACAAGAAATGGGCTCGATAGCTTGCAACATATCGCCAGTATGGGAGTCCCATATGCAATGCTGCTGTATGAACGTTACCTGGGCCGTCCCTTCGCGGGACATAGGGATTCGGTAAGTGAGCTTATTGGGGATCGGCTAGAATCGGCTATTGAGGACGTGCTATCTAAGGCCGGCATCAGCTTTCGAAAGACT
The DNA here is from genome assembly GCA_016196785.1 of Elusimicrobiota bacterium. Taxonomy (GTDB): domain Bacteria; phylum Elusimicrobiota; class Elusimicrobia; order 2-01-FULL-59-12; family JACPXA01; genus JACPXA01. The sequence goes on along the minus strand of JACPXA010000181.1, from coordinate 955 downwards.
AAACGCGCTGAGCGGCTTCCGGGTTTTGACCAAGCGCCCGATTTTGTCATTCCGAGCGAGTTCAACCCTAAAGTGATTATCGAGGCCAAAATCACGGAAGATGACGGGACGGCTAGAGATAAAGTAACTCGTATTCAGCACCTTGGCGAACTAAGTTTGCGAGGCCAGCCTGCCAACAGGCCAAAATATGAAGTTATTGCGTGCATCGCTGGCCGCGGATTCGGCATAAGGCGTGAAGACATGAAAAAGATGCTTCTAGCGACCCGGGGTAAGGTATTTACTCTCAAGACTCTGAATCGGCTCGTAGAATGCACGCAGCTGAAGAAGTTCAAAACTAAGTAGGAATTCTTGGCTGACCTCAAAATGTTTTGAAAAGGATAAGTTCTCTATGTCGTGGCAACCAACCGGTCAACACACTTGGAAGTTCGAAGGACGCAACCTGCGCGCACTACAGGCATTTTGCTTTTATCCTTTAGTAGATTTGCCACCCTACCGTAACGCACGGGTCAAGTTTTCGATCAAATTTGAAGGCGGGTACAAGGCTTTCCACGCCGCGCTATGCTTCCGGCGGGTCGATGAACGGCGCTGTTATGGGGTCGGTCTCGGCGGATGGAACGGCAAGTTTAGCTTCTTTCAATGGACCGAGTTCGGGTTCCAATACGCGCCCTTTGGGAGTGATGACTACATCCAATCCAACCAAGAGTATGAATTCGAGGTCCAGTTCAGGGTGAACCGCCTTGAGCATTTCGACGCGTTGGGCAACGGTGGAGCGCAGATCATTTCGAATAGCATCCTGCAACGCGCCTACATGCGCGGCGGGCTCGCCCTCTATGGCTATGGCGGTCCCACGCAGGCTATCTTCAAGCTTCTGGAATATGAAGATTTGGGCTTGCGCGCGTTCATGGTTTGCCGGATCGATGGCAAAGAGAATGACAAGTGCCAGCGCGTGAAGGAT
>JACPXA010000001.1 GCA_016196785.1 Elusimicrobiota bacterium | reverse complement strand
GATGGGATCTTCCTTAATCACCACCTGTGGTGCGCCGCACCCCGTGAGTACCATAAGTATCAGTCCTAAAAGTATCTGCGATCCCGTGATGGTGGGGTTCATCCCTCTATCCCTCCTTTCCATGGGTTCCGTATGTGCGCTTGTGACGATTCTAACTCGCCTGTCAACAAAACACAACCCGGTGTTAAACCCGTCCCGCAGCCTTTTCGACCACCGTGACACGGCCGCCGATCTGGTTCAGGACTTCTTGCACGTGTCCATTCACTTGAACACGGGGGAAGATTGCTTGGATTTTTCCTAAGGGATCAATGACAAAGGTCGTCCGCTCAATGCCCCAAAAGGTCCGGCCATAGAGGGATTTCTGCTTGTAGACCCCATAGGCCTTGCTGATTCGTTTGTCCTCGTCAATAAGCAGGGGGAATGGTAGTTGGTGCCTTTCTTTAAACCTTTGGTGAGAAGCCATGTCATCATGGCTCACGCCCAGCACCACGGCTTTCTGCTTCGTGAACTCTGTCCAGTGATCTCGAAAGTCACAGGCCTCTTTGGTACACCCCGGGGTATCATCCTTCGGGTAAAAGTAGAGGATCACCGTTCTCCCACGGTAATCCTTGAGCTGGACGGTATGTCCTTCGTCCGTCTTCAACGTAAACTCCGGGGCTTTGTCACTAAACTTTAACATGTCGTTCTCCTTTCTCAATCTGGAGCGGGTGATGGGAATCGAACCCACGTCTGAAGCTTGGGAAGCCAAAACAATAGTTTAACTGTTTTCACGCTCCATCGGAGAAAACAAACCAGCGATCCCCTCAAGTACCCGCAAAACCCGATTCTGCTGTACCCCTTGCTGTAGCCCAACCGGTATCGACAATATCCTACCGTATCACGATGCGGATGTCTACCAAGAGCGGTTTGAGAGAAAGATTCCCTCAACGTTGTATTTCAGGTGGCACTTCACAAAAAGACGGCTCTTGCGATGGGAAATGGTATCTCAAGAAATTGATTACTCGTCTGGTAATAATGTTAGGTTCAGCACACCCGATTAATATGATGCCACTGTGTTTCTTCCCAGCGTCATTCCACGCCTTGTGTATTCGGCGAAAATCTCTTCGGTTGTGCGTCGTCATAATCCATCCATTGGTTGCTGCATAAGTTAGCTGGAACTCGTCATCCTTTCCTTTGTTCCCCGCATCAAGTGTGTGGATTGTCTTAATGCCGTTCTTGACGAGCAAATCCCTCACTTCAATCGATATATTTTCATTGAGATACAGGGTGTAATTCGGAGTCGATGGCAAGGCAGGTATTAAAGAAGTAAACGGTCAACTACTCTCTAAACTCAGCGATTCTCTCTTCTTCAATGAGGTCTTCGATCTCTTCGCGGTGTCCTCTATAATATTCGATTGCCGCGTCGAGCTGTTGGACGGTCATGTGAGGGTACGCTTTTAAAAGCCTTTCTTTCTCACGATGGAAAGCTTCATGCTGTTCAATAATTTGGTGCACCGCAAGACGAGTTCCCAAGATTATTGGAGCGCCACCACAAATGCCCGGGGTTGATCCGATGAAAAGGTCTGAACTCTTCTGGGTAAATAGGTGTGCCACCGACAGAATCGAGTACCCCGCTGGAAGCATGAATGAAAATGCTCCCGTGCTCGAATGGCTCTCCGTAGTCGGCGAAATAACCGATTCTTCCAATTCCATCGAAAGTTCCCTTACTATATTATTTACCACTGAAATGAAAGATTTTCAAGGTGAGATTCGATCATAGAATTCGCGGTGTTCCATATGGAGTCGATTTCTCGAGGTTCCATTGATGTTTGCAAATCCCGATTATTGATGTCCACTTTGATATTCACGCGAAATGGATCTTCCAATTTCATTTGTTGAAAGCTCAACCGAGTATTTATGTTCAGCCTTTTTTCGTTAGCAGACTGGATTTTTGTCAGCACTAAATCAACTTCTGCAATGTCGTTACTTGGCTCTGCAATCACTTTCTTCAAGAACGCCTCTTTCTTGTCTGGGGAGAAAGGCCCTACAACAAGTTCATAAATCTTTCCCGTGCGCGTGTATCTCAAACCTTTTATGACCCCTTGTATCTTAAACAGTATCTCCCGCATGTTTCGATCCTGTTCTGTTGCCTGAATCGTGTGTGAAGAGGTGAAGCGAGAATCCCCTGCCTTGATAAGAGAAATAACGGTGATGCTATCAGGAGCGAAGATTAAGGAAGGAGCTGTAGCAATAGCTCCATCTTTCATCGGATATTGTCTTAAAACAGTAAAAAGACTTGGAGATTGGCCAGCCATATTAACAACATTTTGAGTATCCGTTTGAAAAATCTGGAAGTGTTCCTGATTGGCCTCTTGCAAGAGCGTCTTCAGAGATTCACGCTCACTGGGTTTTAGTTCCGTCTTAAGCGGAATCCTGCATCCATAATGCACAACGAGCTGGGGTATTTGGTCTAACGAGATCATTCTTTACAAGCCGGTTTTGATCGAGAGTTCTTTTAAAGGATCATAGCAAATTCGCGCCTAAGAGGCTATTACTTATACGTAGCTCAGTAATCTGTGGAACGGCAAACATCTGGAGCGGGTGATGGGAATCGAACCCACGTCTGAAGCTTGGGAAGCTTCCATTCTACCATTGAACTACACCCGCCTTGAGCCGCCATCTTCGTCTTTTAACAAAAAAAGTGGGAGATCGTCAATCGCGCTCGAGGTGGTGGCGGAGAGCGGTGACAGTGCGTCTGGAGACCGTGAGGTGCGCCTCACGAGCCAGTCGCTGCCGCAGCGTCTCATCAGTGACGCGCCCCTGGGTTTCCCGGGCAAACCGAACCAGCCAGGCGCGCAGGACCCGACGCTGGGATGGAAGGAAATCGGCGAGCGGCCGTTCTTCCCCCCAGGGGGTGATGAGGCTCCGTTGGCGGATGATCCGACTGATGGTGCTGGGGGCGACCCGGAACTCGCGCGCCAGGGCCCGGAGCGTAAGCGGGGTGAGGTGCTCTTCGAGTCGCGTGGTGAGAAACCGCTGTTGCCGCTGGAGGATCTCTGCCAAGGTCCGGTGCAGGGTCGTCTGTCGGAGGTTGATTAATTCCATGGTGGTGACAAGCCGTTTGAGCCGGCGCCGCTCGGCTGGCGTGATCCCCCCTTCCCGCCGCCACTGTGCCAAGGCCTCGAGATCAATGAGGTACCGACCGCGAGCCAGATGCGGGGAGGTAAATGCCAACCCCCATTGCCGGCCCCCGCGCAGCCGTTCAATGCGGGCCAGTACCGTGAACCGTTGCGCGGCAGGGAGCGTCATCGGTTGAAAGAACTCGGCTCGGGCCGCAAACGCCACAATCGCTTCATGCACCTGACGGCCTTCCTCTAGGGACAAGCCGCACGCCTCGGCCACCTCATCCAGGGAAAGCCCCTCTTCCCCATACAGGAAGTACCGCTCAAACCGTTCCTGTCCCATGCGCTGGATCAGCTGGATCACCCCCCGATGTTGAGCCAAGAGCGCTTCGACGTCCACCGCTTCCCCATGCGTGATCAGCTCCTCGCGGAGCTCATAGAACGTTGAGGCGAGCCGTGCCCCGGGCGGACGTTCATACCGGACGACTTGACGGAGGCCCGGCCGAGGAGGAAACCGGAGTTTCACAAACAGGGGATCCGTTTCCAGCTCGGCAATCAATCGCGCGAGGTCTCGTTCCGACAAGGTGAGAAGCTGGGCGATCCGTAGCCTTCCCATGATCTGGGCTCGGAGGGAGGCTCGGGGACGAGGAGTCAGCGTCGGTTGCGGTCGTAGTGAAGGCATAGAATTCAAAACAACCCTTCGTTTGCATTAGTGTACGGGAAACCCGCTAGAAATTCAAGGGAAATAGATGATATGATGAGACTGGCGAATAACGCGCTTCGTAGCGAAATGTCGGATGCCGTGCCGAGCCAAGGAAGGCGAGCGACGGCATACTTGACGAAGGAACGGTATGCCGAGCGAACCTGACGCCGGCGCAGGCCGGCAGCCGACATTGCAGCCGATGGGTAGTTATTCGCCAGTCTCATGGTCTAACAGCGATGGCTCGACTCTCTATACGAGCGAAATTTAGTCTCTTTACCAGCCTCCTCGTCCTGGCGGTCGTCAGCGGTGTCAGCCTGTTCTTGCTGGTGGCCGAGCGGGGCCACCTGCGGGCCCGCATGCTGGAAAGCCAGGACGAGCTCATCCGCGGCCTAGCTCAAATCGGCAAAGAGGCCATCGAGGCCAATGACGACCTGTTACTGCTCAACTACATTAAACTGATGAGCCGGTCGGAAGCGGTGCGCTCTGCCATGGTGATGGATGTCCAGGGCAAGGTCTTGGTCCACACCGATGGGAGTCGCATCGGGACCCTGGTGAATGACCCGGTAGGTCTCAAGGCGCTCCAAGCCATGGGTCGTCTTCGACAGACCTCGGTGAGCCCGGACAGCGAACCCCTGATTGACATCGCCATGCCCATCGAGCTGGGGTATCAGCGGGTCGGGACCGCCCGGATTGGGTATTCCCAGCGGGTCTCAGATCGGATCGTCCAGCAAACGCTGGCCGCCGCCGGGCGGCGGATCATCGGGGTAGCGGCGGTGTCCTTAGTGTTTGGTGTGGGCGGGGCATGGCTCTTGGCCTATGTGATGAGTCGGCCCATCCGGGCCCTGGGGGCCGGCGCCCGCCTCATCGGGGAAGGCAAGCTCGACCACCGGCTAGCCATCAAGAGCCAGGATGAGCTCGGGGAGCTTGCGGAGGAGTTTAACCTGATGGCGGAGCGCTTAGGCGAGCTTGATCAGATGAAACAGGATTTTGTGTCGAAGGTCACCCATGAGCTCCGTTCCCCCCTCACCTCAATCCGAGGGTACCTGGATTTTCTCCTCCAGCGCGATGTGGGGTCGCTGGGGCCCAAACAGGAAGAGTATCTTCTGATCGTGAAGAACAACGCCTTGCGACTTGAGCGATTTGTGGATAACCTGCTCGATGTGGCGAAGATCGAGGCTCATCGTATGGAGCTCAGCCGCGAGCGGCTGGACCTCCGACAGACCACCCGTGAGATGCAAATCCTCTTCCGTCCCCAGTGTGAGGAGCAAGGAATTCGGCTGGTCACCGAGATCCCGGAAGGGCTGCCGACGGCCTGGGCGGACGCCGACCGGCTCGATGAGATCTTCACCAACCTCCTCTCCAATGCCGTGAAGTTCACCCCAGCCGGCGGCCAGATCACCGTGCGGGCCGAGCTGAAAGGCCCCCATGTGGAAGTGACGGTCCAAGATACAGGTCACGGCATTCCACAGGAGGCGCTCCCCAAAATCTTCGACAAGTTTGAACAGGTCAGGACCAGCACCCCGTCCGGTCATCGGATCAAAGGCACTGGTTTAGGATTGACCATTGTGAAAGGGTTGGTCGAAGCGCACGGAGGGACCATCTGGGTCAAGAGCGAGGTGGGCCGAGGCACCACCTTCCACTTCACCCTCCCCGTGGCGCTTGAGGATGAATCGCAAGCCCTTGCGTGAGCGTCGGCGGATCCTCCTGATTGACGACGACCACGACCTCGTTCGGCTGGTTGCCTCCCTGCTTGAGCGCGCCGGGTATGAAGTCGTGACCTCCCCCGATGGCGAGCAGGGGTTGGCCCAGGTCATCAGGGAGTCACCCGATCTTGTGCTCTTAGACCTCAACCTCCCCGGCATTCACGGATTTGACGTGTTGACGCGACTGAAACAAGACGCCGCCACCCGGGCCGTCCCCGTCGTGATTCTGACCACGAGCGGTCAACCGGCCGATCGGGACCGCGCGTTCCGCTTGGGAGCCACGGACTACATCGTGAAATCCCCCCGTCTCGCCACGCTGGCCGACCAGGTCCGCCGTGCACTGACGGGGCCAAAAGGAGACGCCCCCCATGCTTAAACCAAAGATCCTTATTGTGGATGACGAAGCCGATATCCGGCAGCTCCTCACGGAGATCCTCAAGAAAGAAGACTTTATCCCCTACACCGCCGCGAGCGGCGCAGAGGCCCTCAAGAAAGTCAAAACCGCCAAGCCGGATCTGATCCTCTTAGACCTCCAACTGCCCGATCAGGATGGGTTCAGCGTCTGCCGCGAGCTGCGCAAGGATGTCCAAACCCGCTCGATTTCGATTATCATGCTTACCGTGCAGGCGGTGGATTCCTATAAGATCGCCGGGCTGGAATTGGGGGCGGATGACTACATCACCAAGCCCTTCAATCGGGCGGAGCTCGTCGCCCGCGTCAAGGCCGTCCTCCGACGACACCAACAACCGCCCAGTCCTGACAACGTTGTTCAGGACGGTTCTCTGATCTTAGATGTGGATGAGCACTCCCTGCGGATCGAAGGGAAGCGGATCCGTCTCTCGCCCAAGGAATTCGATCTCTTGCACCTCCTCATGGCGAAACCAGGGACGGTGTTGACCCGGTCTTCTCTCCGCTGTAGAAGAGGGCGAAGCGCATAGTGGGCGCCCGGACCAGTGACTCGAAGAGCTCGCGCAATTTCGCGGATAGCCAGGGGGCCTCTCTCGCGCAATAGCCGGAGGAGTCGTTCCTGGCGAAGGGTCAAAGCCATCGGCTCCTTGCCCAACGGCCCAAGAGCCTGAACACGTTTCTGGACATGTTCTAAGGTCTCTAAGATTGCCTCTGCCATAAATTCCAACCATCCGCCTAGATCCTCGCCTTCCACTTGGACCCGTTGGAGGTTCTTAATGTAAAGCGAGCGGTTCTCGAGCAGGACCTCATCAAGGGCAAAGATGTGAAGGGTGTCGAATCCCATGCGATAGAGCTGCCAAGTCGCTAACGCCCTGGCCACGCGACCGTTAGCATCCCGAAAGGGGTGGATCTCCACAAAGCGTAGGTGAAGAATGGCCGAGGAGAAGACCGCAGGCAGTTCCTCGGTTGGACCATGAAGCCATACCAGCAGTTCACGGGTGAGCCTTGGAACTTGCCGCCAGGCCGGACAGGCATAGAGCCCTGCCCGAACATTCACTTTTCGGTATTCGCCTACTGGCCCGTCATCAACAGCCCCCTCACCGACCATTCGATGAAGTTGAAAGACCTCCTTCTCATGAATTGAAGCCGCCCGTCCGCGTTTCTGAATCCAGGTCAAGGCGTTCAGGCAATTCTTCGCCATCCGAACATGACGATCGGGATAGCCTGAAGCCTCTTGACCCTCGAGCAGCCCCTTGACGGCTTCCAGGGACAGCGTGCACCCTTCAATGGCGGTGGACCCCCATGCCGACCGCGCCATGGCATCCCGAACGAGTGAAGGCACCCAAGGGACCTTGACCAGGGAAGAGCGAATCTGTTCCCGGATCACGGTGATTCGCTCCAGAAGTTTATAAACACGTGGAGCGACCTGGAATTGTGGGGTATACATGTCCATAAAGTTTACGTAAAGTCTTTCGTAAAGTCAACTCG
>JACPXA010000187.1 GCA_016196785.1 Elusimicrobiota bacterium | reverse complement strand
CGCTGAAGCCACTGGTCGTCCTCGGGGTTCTCATCCTGGGCGTCGGTGTCTCAGAGTTCTTCACCTCACTCGTAGGACCCGGGGTGGCGGTCTTTGGAACGACTGACCCCATGGGAAGGAAGATAATCCAAAAGGTCCAGCGCAAATTGAAGGTCTGGAAGGCCTTACTCCAGCTTAACAGTCAAGATTGGGACGTACAACTGGCGGCCATTCAGGCCTTGGAGACATGGCAGGCTAGGGAGGTCATCCCCGCGCTGATCCAGCGCCTGACGGATGAGAAGCCGTGGGTACGAGAGGCGGCCTTTCAGGCATTGGAGAGACTCCACGCCAGGGAGGAGGCGATCCCCGCGCTGATCCAGCGCCTGGCGGATGAGGGCAGGTATGAACGACGGGCGGCCATTTGGGCATTGGGGAGATGGCAGGCCAGGGAGGCCATCCCCGCGCTGATCCAGCACCTGACGGATGAGATATGGTGGGTACGAGGGGCGGCCATTCAGGCATTGGAGACCTTGCAGGCCAGGGAGGCGATCCCTGCGCTGATCCTGCGCCTGGCGGATGAGAAGTGGGAGGTACGACGAGCGGCCATTCGGGTATTGAGGACCTGGCAGGCCAGTGAGGCCATCCCCGCGCTGATCCAGCGCCGGGCGGATGAGAATCCGGAGGTACAAGCGGCGGCCAGGACTGCATTGCAGACATTGAAAGGTACGCCAGAGAATATCCCAGGACTCATAGCATTGCTCCACGACCCCCCGACCGTACGACAGGCGGCCATTCGGGCCTTAGAGACCTTGCAGGCCAGGGAGGCCATCCCCGCGCTGATCCAGCACCTGACGGATTGGAACTCGGGTGTACGATGGGCGGCCATTGAGGCATTGGGGACATTGCACGCCACCGAGGCGATTCCCGCCCTTCGCCAACGCGCGACGGACCGTTCCGAGAACGAGGAGATACGAGAAGCCGCCAGGGAAGCGTTGAACAAATTGACCTCCACGCCGGGGGTCCTTCCTTGGGACCTCCTCACCGGATGGCCGGCGCTCCTCACGCTGGGCTGGACCTGGCCCCTGGTGCTCTTCGCCGTGCTCGTGATCACCCTGACACTCACGCGGCCCTCCGCCCGGCAAAGCCCCCCCACCCCGCCGTGGCCGACGCTGAAGCCGCTGGTCGTCCTCGGGGTGCTCCTCCTGGGCGTCGGTCTCGCAGGGTTCTTTACCTCACTAGTGGTCCCCGAGCTGGCGGTCTTTGGAACGACTGACCCCACGGGAGGGAAGATAATCCGAAAGATCCGGCGCAAACTGAAGATCTGGAAGACCTTACGCCAGCTTACCAGTCAAGATCGGAAAGTACAAGTGGCGGCCATTGAGGCATTGGGGACCTTGCAGGCCACGGAGGCCATCCCCGCGCTGATCCAGCGCCTGACGGGTGGGTGGTCGGAGGTGGTCCGACAGGCGGCCATTCGGGTATTGGAGACATGGCAGGCCAGGGAGGAGGTCATCTCCGCGCTGATCCCGCGCCTGACGGATGAGAGGTGGGGGGTCCGACGGGCGGCCATTCAGCTATTGTGGACCTTGCAGGCCAGGGAAGCGATCCCCGCGCTGATCCCGCGCCTGACGGATGGGGAGTGGGGGGTACGACGGGTGGCCATTGAGGCATTAAAGAGATTGGAAGCTACCGAGGCCATCCCCGCGCTGGTCCAGCGCCTGACGGATGAGAGGTGGGAGGTACGATGGGCGGCCAGTCAGGCCTTGGGGACCTTGCAGGCCAGGGAGGCGATCCCCGCGCTGGTCCAGCGCCTGACGGATGAAAACATGAGCGTGCGAGAGGCCGCTAGCGAGGCATTGAAAAAATTGAAACCCACGCAATCGGTGCTTCCCCTGGACCTCCTCACCGGATGGCCGGCGGTCCTCACGCTGGGCTGGGTCTGGCCCGTGGTAGCCTTCGCTGTGGGGCTCGTGATCACCCTGATATTCGCGGGACACTCCTCCCGGCAAAGCCCCCCCGCGATGCCGTGGTCGACGCTCAAGCCGCTGATCGTCCTCGGGCTGCTCATCCTGGGCGTCGGTCTCTCAGAGTTCTTCACCGCACTCGTAGGACCCGGGGTGGCGGTCTTTGGAACGACTGACCCCACGGGAGGGAAGATACTCCAAAAGGTCTGGCGCAAACTGAATGTCTGGCGCACAGTGAAGGTCAGGAAGGCCTTACGCCACCTGAACAGTCAAGATGGGGACGTGCGACAGGCGGCCATAGGAACGCTGTCGGCATTGCAGGCCACCGAGGCCATCCCCGCACTGATCCATCGTCTGACGGATAAGGACGGGGCGGTACGACTGGTGGCCATTTGGGTATTGGAGACATGGCAGGCCAGGGAGGCCATCCCCGCGCTGCTCCAGCGCCTGACGGATGAGGTGAAGGAAGTACGACAGGCGGCCATTGAGGCATTGAGGACACTACCCGCGAGGGAGGTGATCCCCGCGCTGCTCCAGCGCTTGGCGGATGAGAACTGGGAGGTACGAGTGGCGGCCATGTGGGCCTTGGAGACATTACCCGCCAGGGAGGCGATCCCCGCGCTGCTCCAGCGCCTGACGGATGAGGACAGGAGGGTACGAGAGGCGGCCATTCGGGCCTTGAAGACACTGAACGCCACCGAGGCCATCCCCGCGCTGCTCGAGCGCCTGACGGATAAGTCGGCGGGGGTACGACAGACGGCCATTGAGGCATTGGTGAGATTGCAGGCCAGGGAGGCGATCCCTGCCCTTCGCCAACGCGCAACGGACCCTTCCGAGGACGAGGCCACCCGACAAGCCGCCGAGGCAGCGGTGAAGAAATTGACCTCCACGCCGGTGGTCCTTCCGTGGGACCTCCTCCCCGGATGGCCGGCGCTTCTCACGCTGGGCTGGGTCTGGCCCGTGGTGACCTTCATCGTGGGCCTGTTGATGATACGGTTGTTCGGACGTGGGGGCCCGGGTGCGTCGGTGCCCATCGAGGATATCTTGACGCATGACCCCCAGGATCATCCCCCGGCGGTTCCGAGGCTCTTCGTCATCCCCCTGGTGCTTCCTTCACGGGAAGCGCTCCCGGAAGGGGGGAAGTCTTCCTCCCCCATCCTTCAGCGAATGACTCATGCGTTTCAGGGAAGGCGCGTCGCCTACCAAGGGGTCTAGGGAAGTGAGTCCTCCCCTCAGGGATTGGTGTAATACGATCCATCCCTCATTTTGCGCGGGGATGACGGCCAGGGAACGGTTTTGCAACAGTCTCAGGTTACGTGGCGAAGGCGGGGGCGGTGAGGTCTTTCAGGGTTTGGAGAAAGCGCGGGACGTTAAGAGGTTTGGGGAACACCGCCTGCACCTCCTGGGCGGCCGGCTCGCTTTCAAACGTATCCGCGATCGCGGAGATGACGATGACGGGGAGATCGTGCGTGGCGGGGTGGTCACGGAGTTGATGGAGGATGTCAAACCCATCTACCTCTGGCATCATCAGATCGAGCAGCACCGCGCTGGCCCCCCAGGTGACGGCGCCCCATTGTTTCCCTACCCCAGTCCCCTGATTGCTTGGAAGATTGACCAAATAGAAGTGACTTCTAAGTTCTGCTGATATCCGTACTCTTCAACCATCACGAGTTTTCCGACATGGCCTGGATGTGGCAACGTTTTAAACGATTTGATTCGCGGTCGTTAACTCATTCAAAATGTAACCGAACGATGCTTGACGTTCCCTGTATCTGGAGATATACTAAATTAGGAACTATGAAATTTAGGAGGTAAATGGTCATGGGGAAACTAGTCGCGGTATCGCCGGTCGGCAAAAATGGACAGACCGTCGTCCCGGCATCCATCCGGAGGATCTTTCGCATCACCCCTGGGCATAACTTGGTCGGTTTCTATGTGCAGGGCAGGCATGTAGAGATCGCCCCTGTGTCTGTCGAGAGAGAGGACCTCGACTATACCGAGGACGAGCTGGATCAGCTGGAACGTCTGGCAAAGGAAAAAGGGGGACGCAGATTCAAAACAGCCACCGAGGCCAAGAAGTACTTAGGGCGCCTTTAAGCCGGTGGAGATCTTCTTCTCTCCGGCCTTTCATCGGGTCGTCAAGAAGTTGGATCCTCATCTCAAAGAGGGAGTGAAAGACGCGGTGGCTAAAGTGATTGATTTCTACCTTGCTGGTCAGAAGACAGGAGGGTTAGGAATAAAACACTTGCGGGGCACTTTGTGGGAAGCTCGGGCTGGCATCCAGGTGCGAGTGTTATACGACCTCTTTGAAGACCGCTTGACCTTCCTTTTGGCAGGCTCCCATGATGACGTTAAGAATTTCCTCAAGCGGTAGAAGCATTCAATGAAAACCCTGCCAGTCTTTCTTTGGATCTGACACCTTCACTAAGTTACGTGGCGAAGGCGGGGGCGGTGAGGCCTTTCAGGGTTTGCAGAAAGCGCGGGACGTTAAGGGGTTTGGGGAAGATGGCCTGTACCTCCTGGGCGGCCGGCTCGCTTTCGAACGTATCCGCGATGGCGGAGATCACGATCACCGGGAGATCGTGAGTCGGGGCAGATTCGCGCAGTTGACGAAGAATGGAGAACCCATCCAGTTCTGGCATCATCAGATCGAGCAGCACCGCGCTAGCCCCCCAGGTGACGGCGGCCTCTAGAACGGATTCTCCCATGCGGACGGCTCGCGCTTCAAACCCCATCCCCTGACACAACTCAACAAGCAGTTCCGCGAACGGCCAATCATCGTCTACGACCAAGACCCGCCTGCTCTTCATGTTCATAATGTTCCCCCCCTACAAAAGGCAATTAAGCAGCTACGTCCCCCTCTCTTACTCCTACAAAAGGCAATTAAGCAGCTACGTCCCCCTCTCTTAAACTGCTTCCTTCGTTACGCCGCACGGTTAATCACAAGGAGCGCTTTCCCTGCGGTAGCCGCCGCTTCCACCCCCAAGAGGAGCGGTCGAAACTCAATCACGTGCCGATGATCCCAGATCGTTCGCAGCGTATGCGCCATGGGTTCTTCCCCAAGCTGTTCAGCCATGCCAATGAGCCAGAGCGCCTCTTGCCCCCTGAGCTCCCTAGCGCCCTGCCCCAAGAGCGCTTTCATGACCCCGACGAACTCAGTCTGTCGGGCGGGATCGGCATACAACACCAAGGAAAACCCCATCAGCTTCGAAGGTAAAGTTTTCAGCCTATCACGGCCAACGATGAAGGTGTCATCCACCGCCGCTTGGAACTCACTCCACAGGGGAGCGTACTCGGTCTCTCCCAGTCGTTCTCGCATCCCGGTGATCGTTTGCCACACCAAGGCTTTGAGCTCTGTCGTGGTGAGGTCTTTGTCAAGGATGAGGAGTTTGTGGTAGCTCAGGGGCTGATCGCCTGAACGGCGCCCCACCTGGCCGAGTAACCACTGGAGCCGTTTCACCCCCCGCTCAGTCAGAATCATCTGACCATCCCGCTCTTCCACCCAACTGAAGAAGTCCAGGCCAATGATCTGCGGTTTGAAAAGCTCTGGGGGTACAGAGAACCTTTCGTTCAAGACCCCTCGCCACCAGTCAGCCCGCAACTGCGCCCACTGGATATCTTGACGACCTAGCAGGTCTAGCATCAAGTTTGTCCCTGGCTGACCCAACCGCTTCACCAATGGCTGGACCAGTTCAGGCCCCATCAAGAGACTCGGATCGTTGCGAATGCTGGCGGTTTCTTGCTCGAGATCATCCCAACTCATCCCGAGCGCCTCAACCAGCGCCTGCCGAGTTGGGCGATCCAGTTGGTTGAGCAGTTGTGCCAACGTTGCTCCCTTCTGGAAGCGAAGCCCCTGAGCTCCTGGGAGTTGCCCGAGTGTCCGGTGCTCGACCTGCGGTTCCTGATGCCCAGGTCCAAGGTCGTAGATTGTCACAGGGGTATCGAGCATCTTGTCCAAGGCTGCGAGGGAGAGTGTCGTGGGCCGGACCCCTTCTGGAAGATCCCCCACCTTGGCCAGCAAGAATTGCCGCTGACCCGGATGTCCATTCTCATAGAGGATCATGATCCACCCTTTGGCCTTCCCAGGGAACCGAGTGGCCTCTAGCGCATCCAGGATCGTCGGCAGCCGATCCATACCCGGTCCATGGGTATGCCCAGCGCCCTGGATGACGGTCACCCCTTCACGTTCAAAAGTCCTGAGCCCACTGATCACCCCGTTGATGGCGATGAGCGTGTCCCGGTCGAGGGCCAGCGCTTTCACCTTCATCAGCTGTTGAATCACCACATGGGCTGGCACGTCCGAGGGCAAGACCCCTTGTCTGACATAGCGGTCTCGCAAGTCTATCCATGCACCCCGAGGAGCCTTTCGCTCTTGGAGCGTGTGGATCTCCTCCGCCAGTTGCTCAACGAGCTCCATTGAGCTACCATCCACGACCTGGAGGACCTCCTCGACCATCTCGAGTCCTTGCACGATGATCCCGCCATCGGTGGATTGCACCATCGTGAAGGTCAATAATTGCTCACCCGACCTCGACGTGCTAAGAGAGGTCCCCTTCGCCATCTGCTGGACGATCTCCGGACTTAGGACAACGGATGGGACGCCACGGATTGCCAGGCCACCCTGTGACACCATCGGTATGCCTAACGCGCCCAAGCCGGACCGATGAACTGCCCGGAACACCCACAGCAACGCCCTGCTCGGTGCAGTTACTACATTCGCCGTTGCTTGCCTGGCAGACGGTTCTATTGTCCCCATCGGGGGGGCCATGTCCTTCCTTTGAGTCACTGTGAGGGGGTGGTCGTCAGGTCCGGTATCTTTCCCTGCTTGAGGTATCCGTCCAACGATGGATGGGAAGTCCCCAAGCGAGGTCACGAACTCGGTGTAGCGACGAGGACCATCTTCTTTGCCTAACTTGAGGTAGCGCATGGCGAGGTACAGTGCAATGGACATCCGCTGTACGGCAGGCCGTTCTTGCTGAATCTCAGCCAGAAGCGCTGGCAGCTCTGGATCCTTCATCATCGTGGCCTCGATGGCCTGGTTCAGATCTATCCATCCCTGTTTCTTGAGGGAGCGCTGGTAGTTCTTGAGGTCGTCTGGTGCGGCCATCCCAAGCTGATCCAGTTCCGCCAGCCACTTTGCATACCACACGTTAGCCTGGTTTCTGGAGAGTGAGCCAGAACTGGCATCCAGCCGTCCGCCAAAATACGATCCGAACAACTTTAGGGCGATGAGACTCTTGATCTCCCACCCACGAATTGCCATCCCTGCAATGGCGTCTTGGAACGGTACCAAAGGAGCGAACGCCTCATCGCCCAATCCCTTCGAGCGCTTGTCCGGAGCGACATACACGTACTGGAAGTCCACCAGCTCTCGAGAGACGCTCAGGCCTTTGTGATACAGCGGGTCAGGCAAGGGCTCGGGACTCAGCTCTTCCTTCAATAACCGAGGCAGGAGGGTACGGACTTGCTCGCTCGTTCGCACCTCCACCCTAAGATCCAGCAGTTCGCCATGCGACGTGTAGGTGAGGACGATCACAGGCGTTTGCGAGGCTTCGGATGGGGAAACTGGAAGCAATTGGAGGATGGCTGCCTCGTCTCTTGGAACCCCGTTCCATTGGGACAGAGTCCTGAGTTGACCGGTGGTCTCATCCAGTTCCGTAATGACCATCAGCACTGGGGTAGACGCTTTCAGCCCTAACGCCTCCCGCAGCCGCGGCCCCAACCACCCCAACGGCTGTTTCGACGTAAGAAGCCCCTGCCAGATCTGTCCCAACTCTT
>JACPXA010000183.1 GCA_016196785.1 Elusimicrobiota bacterium | reverse complement strand
TCCAGTACGCTCGCCGTGAAGGAATTCCGGTGGGGCCAGGCCGAGGCTCGGGGGCGGGATCGCTGGTGGCGTATGTCTTGGGCATTACCAACGTCTGTCCCATGAAATACGGGCTCCTCTTTGAACGGTTCTTGAACCCGGAACGAAAAACGATGCCGGACCTGGACATTGATTTCTCAGATGATGGACGGGAGCGCGTCATCAGTTATGTGCGGCAGAAGTATGGCGAGACGAACGTGGCTCAGATCATCACCTTTGGGTCCCTCCAGGCCCGGTTGGTGGTTCGGGATGTGGGCCGGGTGCTGGGGGTGCCGCTTCCAGAAGTGGATCGCCTGGCGAAGCTGATTCCCCGCGAGCCGGGAACCAGCATTGCGTCCGCGCGTCGCAGCGTGCCGGAGCTGGAGCAGCTCTATCGGAGCGATCCCCAGGTACAAAAGCTCTTGGACATCGCCCAGCGCCTCGAAGGCTTGAAACGGCACACAGGGGTCCACGCCGCGGGGATCGTCATCGCCAAAGACGACCTGACCAACTATGCCCCGCTGGGCCGAGGGGCCAAGGAAGTCATCACGACCCAATTCAACGATGAGGCGCTCCTGAAGTTGGGACTTTTGAAGATTGATTTCCTTGGGCTTCGGACGCTGACGGTCATTCATCACACGGTGCAGCTCGTCAAGGCGCGGCATGACCCCAACTTCGATCTCATGCAGATCCCGCTGGATGACCCGAAGACCTTCCGGCTCCTCCAGGAGGCGCGCACCGTGGGGATCTTCCAGCTTGAGTCTCAGGGGATGCGGGATCTTTTGAGGAAGCTGAAGCCGACGATCTTCGAGGATATCGTGGCGCTCATCGCGCTGTACCGGCCCGGCCCGATGGGGGCCGGGATGTTGGATGAGTTTGTCCGCAGGAAACATCACCCAAGCGAGATCAAGTACGACCATCCGCTCTTGGAGCCCATCCTTCGGGATTCGTACGGGATTTGTCTCTATCAGGAGCAGGTGATGCAGATAGCCCAGGAGGTCGCGGGGTTCTCCCCCGGCCAGGCCGATATCCTCCGCAGGGCGATGGGCAAGAAGATCCCCGAGGAGCTCGAACGCCAGCGGGAGGATTTTCTGAAAGGGGCGAAGCAGCGGGGCATTGACCGTCGCGTCGCCGTCAAGATCTTTGAGCAGATCGTCCACTTTGGAGGCTATGGGTTTAACAAATCGCATAGTGTTGTCTATGGGCTGATCTCGTATCAGACCGCGCATCTCAAGGCCAATCATCCGCTCGAGTATATGGCGTCGCTTCTGACCAGTGAGATCGGGCGGAGCGCCGTGGCTCGGGAGGAGGAATCGAAGCTGGTGCATTTCTTGACGGAGGCCGAGGCCCTGGGTATTGCGATCTTACCCCCTGATGTTCAAACCTCAGAGGTGGCGTTTGCCATTCAAGAGGAGGGCATTCGGTTTGGGCTGTTGGCGGTGAAGAATGTAGGGGAGGCTGCGGCGGAAGCGATTGTCCGGGCCCGTCAGCAGGGTGCCCCCTTCGGGTCGTTGGAGGATCTGTGCAGGCGGGTGGACCCCCGCCAGGTGAACCGGAAGGTGCTAGAGTCACTGGTCAAGGCGGGGGCGCTCGATCGGCTCAGCGACGGAGAGGGCCGGGCCCAATTGTACCATCGGCTCTTTGACGTCATGGGACGCGCTTCTCGAAAACGGGAGGAGGTCCTCGCGGGACAAGGATCGCTGTTTGATTTTGGGGAAGTCCCCTCCCCCGGGTCCCCGCTGGCGCCCTCCCATGCCTCGGTTCCTTCCAACTCAGACCTGGCATGGCCGGAACACCTGCTCTTGAGCTATGAAAAAGAGGTGTTGGGGTTCTACCTTTCCGGCCACCCCCTCGCCAAGTACCAGCAGGAACTGACCCTCTACTCTACGCATCACCTAGGGCAGCTTTCTGGCGGGGGCAATGGGCAACTCCGCATCGCAGGGATGATTGCCAACGTGAAGCGCCTCGTCTCCAAGGGCCGGAAGGAGCAGTATGCCCGGTGTCGGTTTGAGGATCTCACAGGAGAGATTGATCTGGTCGTGTTCCCGAGGAGTTACGCGGAGGGGATGGCGAAGCATCTTCGGCCAGGAGAAATGGTCGTGGTCACGGGGCGGGTCAGTCGCCGCAGCGAGGAATTTCCGCTGGAGCTGATCGCCGAGGAAATCATCCCGATACGGGATGCCCGTGAGCGGTTTATCAAGAAACTGATGCTCAAGTTCGTCACCGCCGGGTTGGAGGACGCTCTTCTACTCAAGGTGAAGGAAGTCCTGACCGCGCATCCCGGGGCTTGTCAGGTCGTGTTGCAAGTGTCCACCCCACGACATGGAGACATCCTGATTGAAACGAACCTGCGGGTGAAGCCGACTGAAGGCCTCCTTCAATCCTTGGAACGTCTGCTGGGGAAAGAGGCTTGGAAGGTCCAGTGAACCGGAGGATTGACGCCGCTATGGCGATAGGGTAAAATACTAAAAATATACGTAATG
>JACPXA010000217.1 GCA_016196785.1 Elusimicrobiota bacterium | reverse complement strand
TGGCAGAGACCGCCGCCCGCTACCGGTACGTGAAACCCTCAGTGGACGAGAGCCAGAGACTTGAGATCGTAGAGGGCCGCCATCCGGTGGTGGAGCGATCGTTAGCCGCGGGCAGCTTCGTCCCGAATGATGCACGGCTCACTGGGAGGGATCCTCAGATC
The DNA here is from genome assembly GCA_016196785.1 of Elusimicrobiota bacterium. GTDB lineage: Bacteria > Elusimicrobiota > Elusimicrobia > 2-01-FULL-59-12 > JACPXA01 > JACPXA01. The sequence goes on along the minus strand of JACPXA010000217.1, from coordinate 2,679 downwards.
ATTCTGCTGACGGGCCCGAACATGGCAGGGAAAAGCACTTACCTTCGGCAAGTCGCGTTGATCGTCATCCTGGCCCAGACGGGGTCCTTTGTTCCTGCGGCCTCTGCCCATGTCGGCATCGTGGATCAGATCTTTACCCGCATCGGAGCGGCGGATCGCCTGACGCAGGGGGAGTCAACATTCATGGTGGAGATGCTCGAGACGGCACGGATCCTGCATCAGGCCACCCTCCGAAGCCTCCTGATCCTGGACGAGATTGGGCGAGGGACATCCACCTTTGACGGGATTTCCATTGCCTGGGCCGCCGTGGAATACCTTCACGGGCTCCGCAATCCTGACCAACACGGCCCGAAGGTCTTGTTCGCCACCCATTACTTTGAGCTGACTGCTTTGGCGGATACACTTCCTGGCGTGAGCAACTACAACTTGGCGGTCCGTGAGTGGACGGGCGCGGGGGGAAAGCGCGAGCTGGTCTTTCTGCGCAAGGTCCAACCAGGCGCCGCTGACCGCTCCTATTGGATTCACGTCGCTCAACTGGCCGGGCTCCCGGCCCCAGTGATTGCCCGCGCTCAACAGCTCTTACAGGAATTGGAATCCGCCAGCCGACGCCAGCAGCACGAAGATGCCATGAGGCGAACCGCTCAGGCCCCGGCCCCTGTCCAACCGGGGCTCTGGGAAGGGGAACATCCCCTCGTGGCGGATCTTGCAGATCTGGATGTGAATCGCTTGACCCCCCTGGAAGCGCTCGAACGCCTCACAGCCTGGAAACAACGATGGGCGCGTTGAATCCGTTACAGGACCGCAGGGCCTTCCGCCGATTCCCGGTGATGGTGCAGGTTGCCAAACCGGTGGAAGTCCGTGTGGAGAATCAGGGAGCGGGCGGGGGCGGCGAGGTGGATGGACTTCCTGGGGTCTTGGTTGACCTCTCGGCAGGCGGGATGTCGCTCGTCACCTTTCGGCGGATGGATCCGGATCCTTCTTACCTGTTCTGTCTCGATCTCGCCGGTACCCACCACCTCCAAATCGAGGGACGCATTGTCAGGGCTCACCGTAAAGGGGAAACCTATCTCCTTGGGGTCAAATTCAGTTCGGCCCAACCCGCCTGGCGACAGCGGCTTGTTCAATTCGCCGACGCGTATCTGGCCTGCGAACACAAGCTCGCTGCGGGGATGCAGCACGTGTGTTTCCCGGAATGCGCCTACTACGCCCTCTGCGAGAAGGAGGCCAAGGAGCCCTTCGGCTACGCTCAGGGCAGGCCGTTCGGCAACGCCCACCGATGAACCAGATTCGTCTATTACCTGAGGAGGTGGTGCGGAAGATTGCGGCCGGGGAGGTCATCGAGCGACCGGCCAACGTCCTCAAGGAATTACTGGAAAACAGCCTGGATGCCGGCGCGGCACGGATCACCGTGAAGATCACTGGCGCGGGACGGCAACTCATCCAAGTGAGCGATGATGGGAGCGGGATGTCCGCGGAGGAACTCCGCCTGGCGATCCAGCCACATGCCACCTCAAAGCTCGTTCAGTTGGCGGACCTCCAATCGCTCAAGACGCTTGGGTTCCGTGGGGAAGCGCTGCCATCCATCGGTGCGGTGTCCCGAATGACCATCACGACCCGCAGAGCCAGCACCAGCGAGGGGGTGACCCTGACCGTGACAGGAGGGAGCGCTGGCACGATTTCCCCATGCGGCGCTCCTCCGGGGACGACGGTAACGGTTAACGATCTCTTCTTCAATACCCCGGCCCGGGCGAAATTTCTCAAGGCCGAAGCGACGGAACGAAGCCACATCATGCGGATACTGGAGGAGCTGGCGTTGGCTTTCCCGCAGATTGGGTTCGAGCTCTGGCTCGAACGCGCAGCGCCTTGGCATCTGCCAGTGGCGAAAGACCCTGCCGACCGGATTATCGCCCTCTTTGGGACATCACTCCAGGAGCAACTCCTCCCCATTGAAGCCGAGACATCTGCGCTCCAGATCCAGGGGTTCATCGGAACCCCGGCGGCGCACCAACCGCACCGGCGCTTCCAGCTCTTCTTTGTCAACCGCCGCCCTGTCTCCCACCGAACGCTGACCCACGCATTCTACGAAGGGTACCGAGGAGCGCTTCCCGTGGATCGGCATCCCGCGGCGTTCCTGTGGTTCACCGTTGATCCTGCCGTCGTGGATGTAAACGTCCATCCCACCAAACGGGAGGTGCGGTTCAGTCAGGACCGCATGGTCCATGATTTCCTGAGTCGCACCATCGCCAAGACCCTCGAAACCCACCGCCTCATCCCCGCAATCCCCCTCCCTACGAACGCTGAGGGGGGGACCAGTGGGGCCCCGGCGGGGGCAACCCTGTCCCGTGACCGCTCAATGGTGGGAGGCAGCGGGGACGTGGCTTCGTTCGCTACGCTTCTGTCCCCCCTGCCTCCCCTCCCAGACAGCAGCCAACTGCCGGCGCTCATCCCACTCGCGCAGCTCAGCCAACTCTACATCCTCGCTCAAGCTGGCCAAGATTTGGTCATCATTGACCAACACGCCGCGGGGGAACGCGTCCTCTACGAACGGTTCTGGCGCCAGGCCACGGAAGGACCCATCCCCTCGCAACCCCTCTTGGTACCCGAGGTCTGGGAACTCTCAGGGTCAGCAATGAAACTGGTGGAAGAGAGGCTTCCCGCGTTTGAAGCCTCGGGGTTTGA
>JACPXA010000178.1 GCA_016196785.1 Elusimicrobiota bacterium | reverse complement strand
TAGACCAGCACGCCGAGGGAGTCCAAGACGGCGGGGGCATTCTCTTCAATAGCGATCGGATCCAGGTCAAACCGGAGCGGCTCCCCCCAGGGACCCACGCCTTTGGCCTCCCGATCGCGCAGTTGGCCAAAAACCCCATCATGCAAAACACGGTGGCGATGGGGGCGCTCATGTGGTTGGCCGAGTTCCCCATGAGCCAATTGACGGAGGCGATCCAGGAACGTTTTGGGAAGAAAAAGGCTGATGTCGTCCAAGCCAACCTCCAGGCCGCGCAGGCCGGGTATGACTACGCGAAGGCGCATTGGGCGCCGCTCGGGGTCACCCTCGCACTCAAAGAGAAACGCCGCCTCCTGATGACGGGGAATCAGGCGATCGCCCTGGGCGCGTTAGCCGCCGGCTGCAAGTTCTATGCGGCCTATCCGATGACGCCGGCCTCCTCGATTCTTCACTGGCTGGCCACCAATGGTCCGTCGCACGGGATGGTCGTCAAACAGGCGGAGGACGAAATCGCCGCGATCAACATGGCGGTGGGGGCAGGACATGTCGGGGTACGCGCGATGACCGGTACCTCTGGCGGCGGGTTTGCCCTGATGTCGGAGGCGGTCGGATTGGCAGCCATGACGGAGACCCCAGTGGTGATTGTTTCCTCCCAGCGGGGCGGGCCTTCGACCGGCCTCCCCACCAAAACCGAGCAAGCCGATCTCTTTCAGCTCCTGGGCGCCAGCCAAGGAGACTTCCCAAAGATCATCCTGGCGCCGTGCAACATCGAAGACGCCTTCCTGACCACCGCTGAGGCCTTTAACCTGGCGGAGAAATACCAATGTCCGGTCCTCATCGCCTCCGACCTCCTTCTCTCAGAACACCAGGAGACGGTAGACGGACTGGACCTGAACGTCCGGATTGACCGAGGAGCGCTAATCACCGAATGGAACGGGAACGGCTACAAGCGCTACCAGTGGACGGAGACCGGCATATCGCCCCGAGCGGCCCCCGGCACCGAGGGCACCGTGTACGTCGCCGCGAGCGATGAACATGACGAGAACGGGGTCGTGATCAGCGATGTCTTCACGAACCCGCCAGTCCGGGCCAAGATGATGGAGAAACGGATGCGCAAACTGGAGGTGGCCCGTCAGGAGCTGGCCCAACTGTGGCCCCCTCAACTGGAGGGACCACGGGATGCCGAGGTGACGCTGGTGGGGTGGGGCTCCACCCAAGGGATCGTCCGCGAGATGCTCCGCCGGTTGGCCGCGGAAGGGGTGCGGGCCAATGCCCTCATGATCAAAGTGTTGTGGCCGTTCCTCAGCGAGCCGGTGGGCAATATTCTGAATAAGGCCCGCCGGATCATTGTCGTGGAGAACAATTACACCGGCCAGTTGGCTCGTTTGATTCGAATGGAAACCGGGATCGCGGCTCATGACAAGTTGTTGAAGTACGATGGGGAACCATTTTTTCCTGGCGAGACGTTCGCGGCGTTGAAAGCGCTCATCGCTCAAGCCCCGCGCCATGTCGAGATGGTGCCGGACGTGGGGGGAAGGGTTTCGAGCGTGGGCCCTTCGACTCCGCTCAGGACAGGCGGAAAGGTTTAAGGAGGACGTCTAATTATGACTGATGTTGCTGTCTATAAATCTGAGGTGAAACCGGACTGGTGTCCGGGGTGCGGGGACTATGGCGTCTTGAACGCCCTCCAGAAAGCCTGCGCGGAGCTCGACATTGCTCCTCGGGATACCCTGGTGGTCTCGGGAATCGGGTGTTCTTCCAACCTCCCAGGTTTCTTCACCGCCTATGGGTTTCACGGGCTGCACGGCCGAGCCCTGCCGGTGGCGACCGGCGCGAAACTCGGCAACCCGGACCTGACTGTGATCGTCACGGGTGGGGATGGGGATGGGTACGGGATCGGGATGGGACACTTCGTGCACACGGTGCGTCGGAACCTGGACATTACCTATATCGTCATGGACAACCAGGTCTACGGCCTGACGACCGGCCAGGCCTCACCGACCACCGAGAAAACGGTCAAAACCAAATCAACCCCCACAGGAACGATTGAGCTGCCAGTGAATCCGATCTCCCTGGCGTTGACCGCGGGGGCGACCTTTGTCGCTCGCGGGTTCTCTGGGGAACCCAACCATCTCGCTGAGCTGTATAAAAAAGGCATTCGTCATCGAGGCTTTGCCTTGATTGACGTCATGAGCCCCTGTGTCACCTACAACAAGGTGAATACCTATCCCTGGTTCCGAGAGCGGGTGTACAAACTGGAGGATGAAAAGCACGACGTGACGTCCCTGGAGGCGGCGATGCAGAAAGCCAGGGAGTGGGGCGCGCGAGTTCCGATTGGGGTGTTTTATCAAGTCGAGCGGCCCACGTACGAGGATGATGAACCGGCGCTCGCGGGGGGGTCGCCTGCCAAACAACCCCTGGGGCTGAAAGACCAATCCGTCCTTTTGGAATTTCTCTAAGGAGGGAGGTGGAGACACAATGATTACACTGACACCACCAGCGATTGCGGAGGCCAAACGGCTCATCGAGAAGCAAAACCAACCGAACCTGGCGCTTCGGGTTGGCGTCAAGGAAGGGGGGTGTTCTGGCTTCTCCTACGCCCTGGAGTTTGATACCACGAAAGAGGGCGACCAAACCTTCGACTACGATGGGATCAAGGTGATTACAGACCAGAAGAGCTTCATGTACCTGGATGGGCTGACCCTGGATTTCGTGGACAACCTCACGGGACGGGGGTTCAAGTTCGACAACCCTAACGCCAAGCGAGGATGCGGCTGCGGCAGCTCCTTCTCCGTCTAGAAGGCTGTGACAGTTGTTGACCTGTCGGACTTTCTGAACGGTGGGATGTTGCGGGAGGAACCCTTCCGCCAAGCGGTCAAGGAGTACCCCTGGCACCAGCTGGCGGGGAAACCTGTGCTGATCCGCGGGTGTGGCTCGGTGCCCATTCCGACCTGGGCCTACCTGGTCGTTACCGCCCATGCGGCCCAGCACGCCCAGAGCATCGCCTTTGGGGAAGAGAAAAACCCTGTCCCCGTCTTCGGACGCCCCTGACTATGCGAATTTTGGGAAAGAACACGCCGGATAATATTCTGTTTGCGCGGGTGGATGAGCTCATCAAATGGGGGCAGGCCTACTCCGTGTGGCCGATGACCTTTGGGCTGGCCTGCTGTGCCATTGAGATGATGGCGACCGCTGCCTCCCGCTATGATATGGACCGATTTGGGGCTGGGGTGTTCCGCCCGTCGCCACGTCAGTCAGAC
>JACPXA010000177.1 GCA_016196785.1 Elusimicrobiota bacterium | reverse complement strand
TGGTCCAGGTGACGGGGGGTGGGTCAGGGACAGGGATCGCGGCGCTCATCAATGGATCCACCGATATCTGCGCGGCCTCTCGCCCAATGAAGGACCAGGAGAAGCAAGCGGTTCAGCAACGACATGGACAAGCGGTCAAAGAAATTCCGGCCGCGTTGGATGGCGTTGCCATCTTTCTCTATCAAGATAATCCGGTAGAGGTGCTCACCTTGGCTCAGGTGAAAGCCATCTACACCGGGAAGGTGACGAGGTGGAGTGAGGTCGGAGGTCAGAAGTCTGGTCACAGGGATCAGATCATTGTCTATGGGCGTGAGAATAATTCGGGGACCTATCTATACTTTAAAGAACATGTGCTGGGCAACGAGAATTTCGCCCCCTTCATCCAATCCCTGCCAGGGACTGCGGCGGTGATTAACGCGGTCAGCAAGGATCCTCACGCCATTGGGTATGGAGGGATCGCCTACGCCAAAGGCGTGAAGGCGATTAAGGTCAAGCGGGATGAACGTGCTCCCGCTGTGGAGCCATCGTTAGCGACCGTCGAGAGTGGTCATTACCCGATTAGCCGCTCGTTGTACTTCTATACCGTCGGGGTCCCTCAGGGAGCGGTGAAAGCGTTCATTGACTGGGTCCTCAGTGACGAAGGGCAGAAGACCTGTGAGGCGGTGGGGTACTATCCCTTGCGCAAGGCAACCCCAAGACAGTAACATATAAAATATGAGGTGGGTGGAACGATGCATTGAAACGACGATTCGGGCCAGCGCCTTTACTGTGATCCTCGCGTTGGTGTTGATTTTTGTGTTCATCGGGAAGGAGGCCCTCCCGATCCTCACCTCACCCTCGGTGCGACAAGAGGCAAGCCTCCGCCAGCTCTTTGGCACAATCGTCTGGCAACCGGTGTCCACGGTTCCCCAATATGGGCTGCTGCCATTACTGTTGGGAACCTTAAAGGTCACGGTCATCGCCCTCCTGGTGGGCGGACCGCTGGCGCTGAGTGCCGCGCTATTCACCTCAGAATTTGCGCCTCCCTGGGTCCGAGAAGTGCTGAAACCCTCAGTGGAACTGTTGGCTGGGATCCCTTCGGTGGTGTTGGGGTTCTTCGCGCTCATGGTGCTGGCCTCCTGGCTGCAGTCGGTCTTCGGGTGGACCTATCGGTTGAACGCGGTGAACGCCGGCATTGCCCTGGCGTTCGCGGTGATCCCGATCGTCTACACGGTGGCGGAGGATGCCTTGACTAGCGTTCCTCGAAGTTACCGCGAGGGGTCCATCGCCATGGGGGCGGACGCCTGGCAGACCGCATGGAGGGTCGTCGTGCCGGCGGCGTTCCCTGGTATCTTTGCCGCCTGCGTCCTGGGGTTTGGCCGGGCTATCGGCGAGACGATGATCGTTCTCATGGCCTCAGGCAATGCCCCGATTTTTTCGGCTGCGTTGACAGACTCCGCCCGTAGCCTCTCCGCGACGATCGCTGCGGAGCTGGGCGAGGTCGTGGTTGGGAGTGCCCCCTACCATGTGCTCTTTTTGATCGGGTCCTTACTGTTCGTCTTGACGTTCCTGACGAACCTCGCGGGACATTGGTTTGTCACCCGCTTACGCGAAAAGTTAGAAGGTCGCTAATCGGCCATCAACGGTGGCCCCATTTCATCCGAGGGGGGTTACTCTCCCTCACTGGACTCGCCTGCGCGCTCATCGTGGCGATGTTGGTCGTCATTTTGGGGAACATCGTGTATGTTGGCTGGGGCCACCTCTCCTGGGAATTTTTGACGCAGGTTCCTCGGGCGGGGATGACTCAGGGAGGAATCTACCCAGCGATTTTTGGTACCGCGGCCTTGGTGCTGTTGATGACGCTGGCTGTGCTGCCGTTAGGGGTAATGACTGCGATCTACCTGCAGGAGTATGCCCCGCAAGGGTCGCGGTGGGTTCCGCTCGTGCGGTTAGCAGTCCAAAATCTGGCAGGCGTCCCCGCGATCGTCTTTGGGCTTTTCGGCCTCGGGTTTTTTGTCAGTTTTGTCGGGCGAGAGATTGATCATTTCCTGTATGGGGGGCGCTTGGTGTATGGCCAGCCCGCAATCCTGTGGGCAGCGTTGACCATGGCCCTCCTCACCTTGCCAACGGTCGTGGTCACGACAGAGGAAGCGTTGCGCGCGGTCCCGCAGGGGCTGCGGGAGGTGGCCTACGCCTTGGGAGCAACCCGCTGGCAGATGGTCCATCACGTGGTCCTTCCGCAAGCCATCGGAGGCATGCTGACCGGAGGGATCCTGGCGGTGTCTCGTGGTGCTGGGGAGGTGGCCCCGATCCTTTTCACCGGGGCAGCGTATTACCTCCCGTACCTCCCGACCCATTTAAACGACCAGTTCATGGAGCTGGGCTACCATGTCTATGTCATGACCACCCAGTCACCGGATGTGGAGGCAACCAAGCCTCTCCTCTATTCAACGGTCTTGGTCTTGCTCCTCTTGACCTTCGCCCTGAACTTTGTGGCGGTGTTGGTTCGTGCCCAGTTTCGCCGGCGTCAGATGCGCTGAGCGATGGAACACCATCCTGAAACTCCCAAGCTCAAGATCGAAGGCCTGAACGTCTGGATCGGAACTACCCCGGTGCTCACATCGGTAACCTTCGATGTCCCGGAACATACGATCCTGTCACTGATCGGACCTGCCCGCAGCGGTAAGACCACGCTACTGCGGGCACTCAATCGCCTCAATGAGCTGAATGTCGCCTTTCGAACTGCGGGCCAGGTCTATCTGTCTGGCCAACCGGTGTATGGGAATGGCATGGATGTGGCCTCACTCCGCCGACGGCTTGGGATGGTCTTTTCGACTCCCACCCCGCTTCCCATGTCGGTGTGGGACAACCTGACGCTGGGCCCGCGCCTCAAAGCCGTTCAGTCGCGTACCGAGCTGGAGCGACTGGTGGAATCCAGCCTCAAAGCGGCCTTCCTGTGGGATGAGGTCAAGGATCGCCTCCGTGAGTCAGCGCTCAAACTTTCTGGTGGACAGCAGCAGCGGTTGTGTTTGGCCCGTACCCTGATGCTAGAACCCGAGGTGCTCTTGCTGGATGAGCCGTGTTCCGGGCTTGATCCCATTTCGACCGCGAAGATCGAGGAGGCGCTCCAAGAGCTGAAGCGCATCCTAACGGTCGTCCTGGTCACCAACAACGTCAAGCAGGCGGCGCGGGCTTCTGATCTGACCGGCTTCCTCCTCATGGGAGAATTGGTGGAGCTAAACGATACCGAGGAACTCTTCACCACCCCCCAGGATCCTCGGACCGCCGATTATGTATCGGGAAGGTTTGGATGACGCCGAAACCGAAGCTGGAGGCACGTCAGTTGCATTTTTTTTACGGGACGTTTGCGGCCTTGAAAGGGATCAACCTCGCTGTCCCGGCTGGAACGATCACCGCTATCATCGGCCCCTCAGGATGTGGTAAATCCACGCTGCTCCGTGTCTTCAATCGCATGAACGAGATCATCCCTGACGTGCATCTTTCGGGGGATGTCCTGCTTGAAGGGGTTTCCATCTACCAGGACGGCTTGGCGTCCACCACGCTTCGTAAACGGGTGGGGATGGTGTTCCAGCGTCCCAACCCATTCCCGCTGTCCATTTTTGAGAACGTCGCGTATGGACCCAGGATTCATGGTTTGGCGCGCGGGGACTCGTTGCGGCGTCTGGTGGAGGAGAGCCTGCAGGCGACCCATCTCTGGGACGAGGTGAAAGACCGTCTGTCGCAATCGGCCCTCTCGTTGTTGCCCGAACAGCAACAGCGGCTCTGTATCTCCCGGCTTCTGGCGGTTCAGCCAGAAGTGCTCTTGCTGGATGAACCCTGCTCTGCCCTCGACCCGGCGGCGACCCAGCAGATCGAGGAACTGATGCGTGAACTGACCGCCCGCTACACCTTGGTCATCGTTACCCACAATATGCAACAGGCGGCCCGTGTGTCCGAGTTTACCGCCTACATGCTTTTGGGTGAGCTGGCGGAATTCGGGAAGACCGCAGAGCTCTTCACGAACCCACGAGATCCACGGACTGAGGAATATATCACGGGGAGGTTCGGCTAATGGAACGACATTTTGACGAAGGACTCAAGGCGTTGAAGGAGCGGCTGCTCTATATGGCGAGCCTCGCTGAGGCAATGATCCATTGGGCGGTGCAAGAGCTGATGGTCCGAAAGGCGGAGATGCTGTCGGAGGTCATGGCCAAGGAACAGGAGGTCAACCAGATCCACATCGAGATTGACGACCGTTGTCTGAAACTCATCGCACGCCATCAACCGATGGCGATGGATCTCAGGTTGATCACCGCCGCGATGAAGATCAACTCCGATCTGGAACGAATCGCCGATCAAGCGGTGAATATTGCGCAGACGACCGATTTCTTTCTGAAGGAGCCGAAGCTCGAACCCTTGCTCGAAATCCCGCGGATGGCCGAGTTGGCCCAGAAGATGGTCAGGGACAGCCTGGATGCTTTTGTGAAGCAGGATGTGGACCTCGCTCGGTCAGTGTGCACACGGGATGATGAGGTGGATACCTTTAAGCATCAGGCATTCAACAACCTGCTGACCTTCATGACGAAAGAGCCCGCCTGTATTCATCGTGCCTTGGATCTCATTCTCATTTCCCGGAACCTCGAGCGGATCGCCGACCACGCCACCAACATCGCCGAAGACGTCATCTTCATGGTCCTGGGCAAGGACATCCGCCACCACATCGAAAACCGTATGGGGACGTAGTGCCGGAACCGTTTCTGCCCATTAAGCAGGTGAGGTATGCTAACTGTTGTGCGGGCGCGCACATTGAGGTGGCGGGGTGGCCGGCTTCGTGAAGTTTGTATAATTTAACCGGTGCCTAAGATTTGCCAATTTTTTGGGATCGCCATTTACATTTATTATCGAGAACATCAGCCACCCCATTTTCACGCTATTTACGGAGGGGAGGAGGCGTTAATTTCCATTGATAATTTATCCATCCTGCGTGGGCATCTTCCGCCCCGCGCTACGGGGTTGATTATGGAGTGGGCTACGTTGCATAAAGAAGAGCTGCGTCGCGATTGGGCAAAAGCGATGAAGCACGAGCCCTTGGATGAAATCGAACCGCTGAAGTAGGAGGTTGAGATGTTCCAAATCGTTAAAGTTGAACCGAAAGGGTCTTATCGACTCGCTATCCGATTTTCTGACGGATTAGAAGGAGAAGTGGACCTTTCAGATTTGGTAGGAAAGGGTGTTTTCGCCGCCTGGAAGGACGCTAAGTGTTTTGCCAAAGTCTCCATCGACCCAGAGACCCATACAGTTTGCTGGCCAGGGGGACTTGATCTAGCCCCCGACGCTTTATATGAGGATTTGCAGAAGAAATCTGACAAACACCGCGCTGCCTAACAGAACGACCTCCTAGAAGGCTAGTGTTGTGTCTCCCACATAGCTTGACTTATGAAGGCCCAGATTTGAGACGGCTTCAAGGAACGATGACGATGGAATACCTGAAAGGTATTGCGAGGAGGCGTGACGCCGAAGCCGGCCAAAGATGGGCCTTCCCGGAGGGCGAGGCGCTTTTGCCCAGCGTCGGCGTTGCTCGTCGCTCACAGACCAACCGGTATGCTCGCTCCTCGCGCCTGGACGCTGGGACAAAATCGCTCCCGCATAAGT
>JACPXA010000012.1 GCA_016196785.1 Elusimicrobiota bacterium | reverse complement strand
GCCTGTCGAGAATCCGCCGAACCCGTATGAGAGTACGTGGCGTGAGTATCTAGAGCCGCCGCCCTTGGCGCGGCTTGAGGTCTTTGAGGAGCGCGCCAGGTCCATCCTGAGTCGGAATAACAGCCCCGATCTCTCCTTCCGCTGGAGCCTTAACCCCTATCGCGGCTGTTTCCATGGGTGCGCCTACTGTTACGCCCGTCCCACGCATGAGTATCTGGGGTTCGGCGCGGGAACGGACTTTGACACCAAGATCGTTGTCAAGATGAACGCACCGGAGCTTCTCCGCCAAGCCTTTGAGCGGCCATCCTGGCAGGGGGAACTGATTGTCTTCTCCGGGGACACCGACTGCTACCAACCGGTGGAGGCGGTGTATCGCTTGACCCAGCAGTGTCTCGAGGTGTGCGTGGAGTTTTGTAATCCGGTCGCCATCATCACGAAGTCGTACCTAATTCTGCGAGACGTCGAGCTCCTGCAAGAGCTCGTCCGCCGTGCGTCACTCCATGTGACCCTGAGCATCGCGTTTCGGGATGACGCGACCGCCAAACTGGTCGAACCGCAAGCCGCTTCCATCTCCCGGCGGTTTGACGCGCTCAAACGACTGTCTCACGCTGGAATTCCCACTTCGATCTTAGTGGCCCCCATCATCCCCGGCTTGAACGACAGCCATATCCCTGACATCCTGGAACGCGCTAAGGACTGTGGGGCGGTCTCGGCGGGCTATGTCCCCCTGCGGTTGCCAGGCAACGTCAAAACCGTGTTCCTCGACAGGATCCGACAGGCCTTTCCGCTCCGCGCCAAGAAGATCGAGAGACAAATCCGGGAAACACGGGACGGCAAACTATACAACTCGAACTTCTTTGAACGCTACCACGGGCAGGGCAAGATCTGGGAAGCCACTGAGGTGCTGTTCCAACTCCATCAACGACGGTTGGGATTGGATCGTTAGATGAGGAATTCCTGGCGGAGAACGGACAACTGGTCGGCAAAACTCTGGTAGGCGGTGCGATTGTAGAGGCAGCAGATGACTCGTTCGAGTGAGCAGTTTTGGTCCGTAAGGATTTCAAGGATCGCCTGCAGCATGAGACGCCCAAAGGTGTCATAGGGGGATTTGGTGGTCACGCTCCCCAACATGGGGAACGCAATGGTGGTATACCCCTTTTGGTCGGCGAGGAACACGGCATTTTGGGTCGCGTGCAAGACGGCGGTGCGGTCCGGGATGGACCCTTTGGGGGTCACGGCCGCGAGAAATACCTGTCGGACCGGCAAGTTTCCTGGGGGGCAGTTGGTCACGACGCCGAGCGACAGGGGAGCCTTGAGCTTCGCCGCCTTCTCGAACGCGGGCCCCGCCGCTTTGGCGACCTGCCACGCCAGACCTCGGTCCAAGTCTACCCCTTCAGTGGTCGGGCACACCAAGACCTCAGCCTTCTGAGCCAAGAGGTCCCCTTGACACACTTCCAGCGTGCAGCCTTTGATGCGAACTTCCATTCTAGGCGCGTTTTTCGTTGAGGAAGCGGTACCCGCCGCCTGACACGGTCTGGACCCACGCCGCCCCGTGGGGGCCGAGCTTCCGTCGGATCGAGAGGATGTGGACATCCACAACGCGGGAGCGGAGCTGGTTTCCTGGCCCCCAGATGGTGCGATGCAGTTCCTCCCGGCTTACCACGCGCGGGCTCTCCTTGAGCAAGACCTCGAGGATGGCGAACTCCCGGGGCGTCAGGTCTTCGATGACGCGATGCCCCAGCCGGACCACGCGGCTTTTTCGGTCCAACGTCATCTCCCCTTGGACGATGGTGTCCTCCCCTCCGGCAGAGCCGTCCCCGCGTTGTTTCCGTTCCCGGACCTGCGCCCGTACCCGGGCGAGGAGCTCCATCATCTCGAAGGGTTTGGTGAGGTAATCGTTGGCGCCGGCCTCGAGTCCCGCCACCTTGTCTTCCGTGCGGACTCGCGCGGTGAGACAGATGATGGGGATGGAGCGTGTCGCCGATTGTTGTCGGAGCTTCGCGCAGACCTCATACCCATCGATGTCGGGCAGCATCAAATCAAGGATCACGAGGTCCGGAGGGGAGGCGCGACAGAGATTGAGGCCTTCTTCGCCCGTCCCCGCCTCGATGACCTGAAAGTTCGCGAGCGTCAACCCGGTTCGGACGAGCTCGCGAATTCCCGCGTCGTCCTCAATGACCAGAATCCGTGACGACTTAGTTTCCTGTTCCATCGGCATGGCCTCCTCCTACCGCGTGACCTTTCAGTACCGCATACATCCGCGCCATCAGGATATCGAGGTCAAACGGTTTAGTGATGTAGTCATCCGCGCCCAGCTCAAGGCCTTTCACTCGTTGTTTAACCTCTCGGTACTCACCAGTCAGCATGATGATCGGGACCGACCGCAGGCGGTGGTCCTCTTTGAGCTTCTGGCATAGTTCCATCCCGCCGATATCGGGGAGGTTGAGGTCGAGGATGATGAGGTCCGGATGCAGAGTAACCGCCTGCTCCCAGCCGTCTCCTCCGTCGGCGCTCCCGTGAAATTCCCACTCCGCCTCGCCCTGGAGAAAATCGTGGACCAGGCGAATCATGCTTGGGTCATCGTCAATCATCAAAACCTTGTACGGCATCTTAGTGTTGTGTCTCCCACATAGCTTGACTTATGCGGGAACGATTTTGTCCCAGCGTCCAGGCGCGAGGAGCGCTGCGTACCTGAAAGGTACGTGAGCGACGAGCAACGCCGACGCTGGGCAAAAGCGCCCCGCCCTCCGGGAAGGCCCATCTTTGGCCGGCTTCCGCGTCACTCCTCCTCGCAATACCTTTCAGGTATTCCATCGTCGTCGTTCCTTGAATCCGTCTCAAATCTGGGCCTTCATAAGTCAAGCTATGTGGGAGACACAACACTAGCTAGACGACGGCTCTGGGGAGACCTCGGAGACGGGGGTGGGCGTTTCCCCGCCGAGCCGGTACCCCACGCCTTCCACGGTTTCAATCAGTCGCATGCTAGGGGACCCGAGCTTATGGCGCAGCCGTGAGATATGCATGTCCACGGTCCGCGTGGAGACCTCCGCGTCATATCCCCAGATGTACTCTAGAAGATAGTCGCGGCTCAGAACGTATCCTTTCCGTTTCAGCAACAGGTGCAGGAGCCCGAACTCCTTGGCGGTCAACGACAGCGGGGTCCCGTTCAAGTGAGCGGTGTGCTGGAGAACGTTCACACGGAGGCCGTCGTACTCGTACACCTCAGGACGATGGTCCTGCGCATAGTAGCGTCTGAGGACTGCCCGAATGCGCGCCAGGAGCTCCCGTGGATCAAACGGTTTGAGCAAAAAGTCATCCACCCCCTGCTCGTAGGCTGCCAACACGTCCGTCCGCTCTGAGTGGCTTGTGACCGCGATGATGGGGAGCGTCCGTACGCGCGGGTCGTTGCGGACAATGCGACAGAATTCAAGCCCGCTGATCCCGGGGAGTGCCAAGTCCACCGTGAGGAGGTCCGGTTTCCAGTCCCAGAGCCGTTCCAGCGCCTTCTCCGCAGACTCCACCCCCTTGGTGAGGATCCCGTCCCTCTCCAAGGTCGGTTTCAAGACCTCGATCAGCTCCAAGTCGTTGTCCACAAACAACACCTTGCACTTCATGGGGTGGCCACGAGAATCCGTTTGACCGCTTGCACGAGTTGTTCCGGCTCAAACGGCTTGGTGAAGAAATCCAGCGCCCCCAACCGCTTGGCCCGTTCCACGTATTCCCTGCCGACCAGGGTTGAGACGACGACCACCGGAATCGCCTGGGTGTCGGTGTTGGCTTTTAGGCGTTCCAGGACCTGGAAGCCGTTCAACCCAGGCATCATGATGTCCAAGAGAATCAGCGCCGGGCGTCGTTCCGCGAGGCGCTTCAAGACTTCTTCCCCGCTGGTCAGGATCTCGCCCGAGAACCCTTCCGCCTCAACCACCGCCTTAACCAGCCCTGCCAGGGCCACCTCGTCCTCCACGATCCAGATGAGCTGGCTCACGGGGTCTTCCGCCGGTCAATGACAAAGCAGGAACCGGACTTGGTTTTGGCATACCGTTTCGTCTCGGCCCCGATGGCGCTCACCTGGCCGATCGAGCGTAAGGGGCGGACCAGGTTGGAAACCCCTCCAACGGCGATTGAGAGGAACGGGAACTGCCGCTGGATGCCTTGCCGGTCCGTCGTCACGATATAGCCCCGTTCCCGATCTACGGGGTCGTAGAAGGTCGGGCTCAGGGCATCGAAGCGGCTGATGATCCCCTCACAGATCCGTTCGGCGCATGTCGGGACCGTCACGACGATGAAATCATCGCCGCCGATGTGCCCGATGAAGTCATCAGGGGTCCCCATCTGTTTGGTGATCTCCAAGATGATGTTGGCGGTCTCGCGAATGACGTGATCCCCGCGATCAAAGCCGTACACATCGTTGAACGCCTTGAAGCTGTTCAGGTCGAGGTAGAGCACCATGAACGGCTGCTCCCGCTTGATGCGGTCATTGATCTCCCGTTCAATCGAGACATTGCCCGGCAGTTTGGTCAAGGGGTTGGCCTCGATGCCGCTCGAGGTGCGGCGGAGGACGGTGCGGACGCGGGCGAGCAACTCTTCGGCCACAAAGGGTTTGGCGACGTAGTCATCGGCCCCGACCTCAAGGCCCTGCACCTTATGGCGGGTTTCCCCAAGGACCGTCAGCATGATGATCGGGAGGTTTCGGTAGAGGACGTCCTTCTTCAGTCGTTGGCAGACTTGGAACCCGTCCAGCTTCGGCATGCGGATATCGAGGAGGACCAGGTCTGGGGCCTCGTGGAGGATGCGGTCTAACGCCTCCTCCCCATCCCGGGCGGTGATGACCGTGTAGCCGGCATCCTCGAGCTGATACTTCATGAGGTTCAAGAGGTGTTCCTCGTCATCGGCGACCAGGATCTTCGGCTTGTCTCTGGTCTCCTGACGTTCATGGTCCACCAGCCGACGCACCTCCCGCTGGATCTCCGCCAGGAATTGTTCCCGGGAGAGGGGCTGGTCCGTGGTCTCGGCCCGGCCGGTGAGCACGACGCGGTCGCCCATCTCGAGGAACCGCAGCGCGGAGACGATGACCACGGAGATATTGGCGGTATCCGGATCCTTCTTGAGGTGTTGAAGCACCTCCAGGCCGCTGATGTCTGGCAGCACCACGTCCATCAGGATCAGTTCAGGTTTATCGAGTTTGGCCCGCTTGAGCGCCTCGGCCCCGGTGGGCGCGGTGATGACGTGGTATCCCTGGGCGCTCAAGAAGGCCTGCAGGAGTCTGACATTGTGGTCGTCGTCGTCCACCAAGAGGATACGTTGGGTCCCTCTGACCGGCGTGGCTGGCGGGGACAGCACCATCCCCACCTTCGCAAGCTGGGCAATCTTGGCGGTCAACCGGTCGAAATCAATCGGCTTGGTGAAGTGCTCAAAGATATTGAGCTGGAGTTTCTCGCTGTGATCCTCGCCTTCGAGGACGGAAACGATGACCACTGGGATCTGCTCCGTTTTAGGGTTACTTTTCAAGTGTTGCAGGGTCTCAAACCCATTCATCTCTGGCATGAGGAGATCCAGGGTGATTACCTGGGGGTTGAGCTTCTCAGCCAAGCGGAGCCCCTCCGCACCGCTCAAGGCACACGAGACGGTATAGCCCTGATCCTCCAGGTTCAGCTGGATCAGCTTCGCCATGGCGGGGTCGTCTTCAATGACTAAGATGCGTTTCGCTTCCATATCTAATGAAGGGGGAAGGTAAAGATAAAGTTGGTCCCTTGATTGAGTTGACTTTCCACCCAGATCCTACCCCCATGCGCCTCCACAATCTGCTTGGCAATGGACAACCCAAGGCCGGTCCCAGTCGTCTTGCGGACCCGGTGTTTGGTTTCTTGCACCTGCTCAAATTTGTTGAACACCTTATGGAGACTGTCTTGAGGGATGCCGACGCCTGTATCCTTCACCCCGATCTTCACCTCCGTCCCGTTCTCCCGTGCCCACACGGTGATCGTTCCCCCGTCCGGCGTGAACTTGATGGCGTTGGCGATCAGGTTGGTCAGCACTTGGCGGATCCGGTCGGGGTCGGCCTGGATCTCCAGCGCAGGGTTGGGGAGATCGAGCTGAATGGTGAGCTGGTTCTCATCCGCGGAAGGCTTGAAGAGACGAGCGATGTCGTTGGCGAGGACCGCCACCGCGACCGGCTCCTTGGCGAACTCCATCCGGCCTGCCTCGAGCTTCGCCAGGTCCAAGATATTGTTGATAAATCGGGCTAACCGCTCGCTGGACTCCCTGGCAATCGTCAGATACTCCTGTTGGGTTGGGCTGATGGGTCCGGCCTTCCCTTTCAGCAGGAGGTCAACATAGCCTTTGATGGCGGCCAGCGGCGACCGGAGCTCATGGGAGACGCTGGAAATGAAGTCTTCCTTCATGGCGTCGAGCTGTTTCAATTGGGTGGCCATCCGATTGAACTCCTGACTCAATTGGGCCAGCTCATCTTTGCCGCGCACGGAGATTTGATAATCCAGGTTCCCTTCACCGAGGATTCGGGCGCCCTGGGCCAGCACTTGAATCGGCCGGTTCAGGGTGCTAGCGAGGAGGAGCGCCCCGAACACCCCGATCGCCAGCGCCACGCCGGCTACCATGACGAGCCGACGCCCCGTTTCCTCCAACGATTGTCGGACCTCCTGGATCATCATGGCTTTGGAGTAGACCAGCCGGGCCGTGCCCACTCGCTGGCCCGCGGCCAACACCGGGAACGCCAGGTCAATATCCTCAAAGCCGCTGGGGCTGGTCACCTCCTGGCGGAGGAGCGCGTTGGATTTCCGTGCCTGTTGGCTCACAGGGTCATTCAGAATCTTCCCCAACTGGCTGTAGTCGCTGTGAGCCAGGGCGCGGTTCTCCTGGTCGAGGAAAGCCGCCGAGACCACCCCCCGGCTCCTCTGCAGGGTTTTCATGTAGTTCACCACGATCAAATCGTTATGGGCGTAAGCGCTTTCCTGGCAGATGCTGGCCAGTTTCTTCACAGAATTCTCCTGGTCCTCTTGGGCCTTGCGCAGGAGGTGCCGTTTTTCGGCGACCATGAGGAAGAGACTGACCCCCGTGATCACGATCACGACCAAGAGGGAGGCCGCCAGGCTAAACTTCGTTTTCAGGCTCATGGGAGTTTGGGAGCCTCAAGCTTATACCCCACCCCTCGGATCGTCCCGATATACGTCGCAGCCTCCGGCCCCAGTTTTTCCCGCAAATGGCGGATGTGGACATCCACGGCTCGGTCGGACCCCACGTACTCGTAGCCCCAGACCCGTTCCATGAGGTATTTGCGGTCCATGACCCGCCCAAGCCCTTTCATGAGCACGTAAAGCAAATCAAACTCCTTGGCGGTCAGCATCACGGCTTCGTTGTTGACCAAGACGAGGTGTCGAGTGAGGTTTAAAGTAATGGGGCCATGCTGAACGATGATCTCGAGCGCCCCGCCTGAGTCCCGTCGGCGGAGGAGCGCTCGGATACGGGCGACCAATTCGTCCGAATCAAACGGTTTGGTGATGTAATCGTCGGCCCCGGTCTCAAGCGCCGATACCTTGCGGGTGGTCTCGCCATAAGCCGTCAACATGATGATGGGGACATTCCGGGTCTCTGGGGCTTCTTTAAGGGTTTGGCAGATTTTCAGGCCGTCAATGTCCGGAAGATTCCAATCGAGGAGGACGACATCGGGAATCTGTCGGCGGAGGCGTTCCAGCGCATCCCGGCCGTTCTCTGCGGTTTCCAGATCGAAATGTTCAGAGGGGAGCGAATCCCGCACCAAGCGGGCCAGAGGGGGGTCATCTTCAATCAGGAGAATCCGTGTTTTCATCTCGTTTCGTAGCGATGCAATATCCCCGTTAAGAGTATTGCGGCACGCTAAGATTAACAGGAGTCCCCCCCCCTGTCAAGGGGATTTTAACAACTACTTAAAAGGCGCTCTCAGGACTGCCCAACGCGGCTTGACCGACGAGGGAGATTTTGGTATGCTAATCGAGCCATGAGTTCCCCTCCGGTGGATGAACACAAGAGCGCCACCCTCCTGGTGGTTGACGATGATCCAAGAAGCCTCGCGATTTTAGAACCTGTTTTGTTATCCAAGGGGTACCGCGTTCGAATAGCTAACAGTGGGGAAGCCGCGCTGGAGTCCGTGGAGATGACCCCCCCAGACTTGGTCTTGCTGGATATTGACATGCCGGGGATGGACGGCTATGAGGTGTGCTCCCAGCTCAAGAACCGCCCTGAGACGCGGATGATTCCCGTGGTGATGGTCACCGGCCTCTCCGCTCTGGAGGATAAGTTACGGGCGATCGAGATGGGGGCTGATGACTTCCTCAACAAACCCTTTAACTCGATTGAGCTGTTGACCCGAATCCGAGCCCTCCTCAGGGCTAAATTTTTGAACGATCAACTCGAGTCCGCCGAGGACGTCCTCTTTACGTTAGCCAGGACCATTCAGGCCAAGGACGCCTACACCGAAGGTCATGTGGAGCGGGTGGCTGGATACGCGTTGGTATTGGGGGATCGGTTGTCTCTTTCCGAAGGTGACCGAGAGGCGCTTCGGAAGGGAGGGATCCTCCACGATATCGGAAAACTCAGGGTGCCGGATGAGATCCTCACCAAACCGACCCGGTTGACCGTAGATGAACGGGAGGTGATCCGGAACCACCCTCAGTGGGGGGAAGAGATTTGTCGCAAACTCCGTTCGATCCGTCCGGCGTTGCCTGTCGTCCGACACCATCATGAGCGTTTGGATGGCTCCGGGTACCCGGATGGGCTCAAAGGGAATGCCATCCCCATCACGGCACGGATCCTGGCCATTGTGGATGTCTTTGATGCCTTGACCACCACCCGTCCCTATCGCCGGGCCCTGACGCGGGACCAAGCATTGGAGGTCCTCTGGGATGAGTGTGGAAAAGGGTGGTGGGACCGCGACATCCTGAGCGCCTTTGCCGATCTGATCGTAGAGCGGTCCGTCACCTAAACCCTCAGAACCTTTGTTCCCCCTCGTGTCCTCCTCTCCCAGGTATTACCCGGTGTTTTTGAATTTGAAGGGGAGGCGGGTGCTGGTGGTGGGAGGAGGGAAAGTGGCAGCGCAGAAAATGAAACACCTCCTTGCGGCTGGGGCGCTGCTTCGGGTGGTGAGTCCCAGCCTCTCACCGGCGGCGGAACGTCTCTGGCGGCGGTCTCCTGATCGCATCGTGGTGAAACGGCGTGGCTTTCAATCTCAGGATGTCAAGGAAATGCATCTGGTGATCGCGGCCACTGATGATGAGGTCACGAATCGCCGGGTTTTCGCAGCGGGGGAACAGGCCAAGCTGTGGGTGAATGTCGTGGACGTTCCCTCGTTGTGTAGTTTTATCGCCCCGGCAATCGTCCGCCGGGGAGGCATGCAGCTTGCGATTTCCACCGGTGGAGGGAGCCCGGCGTTGGCCAAACTCCTTCGAAAGGTCCTCCACCGACAGATCGGGCCGGAGTATCTCCAGCTCTTACGACTGATTCGCAGGTATCGTCCAGCGATCAACCGCTTGCCGTTGCCTGACAAGCGCCGGATCTGGCGGCGGCTCATGACCGAAAGCGTCCTCAGGCGACTTCGACGTAGTGGGATTGCCGCCGTTGAAGAATATTTGCGGGAGCAACTGAATGGAACGCATGTTGTTTAATCTTGCTTTTCTCGGATATACCCTTTCCACTGCGTTGTATGTAGGATATCTCATCACGAAACGGGAGCAGCTGAGCCGTTGGGCGTTGTGGTGTTTAGGGTTAGCCCTCGCATTCCATGCTGGTAGCTTCCTCACCCGGACGGTCGTAGCGCGTCACTGGTACTGGCAGCAGGCGGAGATCCTTAGGCGCTCCGGGAATCTGGAGGGGGCGTTGGATGCCGTGCGGGCCGCGCGGGCGTACGTCCCCTGGAGTAACTGGTTTGAGAGCTTCTCGTTTTTTGGGGCGGTGATTGCGCTAGTCTTTTTCCTCATTCAATGGCGGAGCCCGGTCCCGATTCTCGGGATCTTTGTCATGCCGGTGGCCTGGGCCATGGTGACCGTGGCGTTTTTCTCTGACCAGACGCTCCACCAGCTGATGCCTGCGCTGCACAGCTATTGGATGGCGATCCATATCCCGGTGATGTTCGTGGCCTACGCGATTTTCGGCAACGCCTTTGGGGTGGGATTAGCCTACCTGGTCCAAGAGCGTCAGTTGAAGTCCAAGAAGCCCTCGGAGCTCGCCTATCGGCTCCCGTCCCTGGAGCAGCTCGACACCCGGATCTATCAGCTTATCCTTATCGCGTTTCCTCCATTGACGCTGGGGATCTTCTTGGGCGGCGTCTGGGCCTACTCGGCGTGGGGCCGGTTCTGGGGGTGGGATCCGAAAGAGACCTGGGCGCTCATCACCTGGTTCGTCTATGTGATCTATCTCTATTTGCGGCTGTTTTCAGGATGGCGGGGCCGGAAGACCGCCTATCTCTCCCTCAGCGGGTTTGTGGTCGTGCTGTTCACCTATATGGGGGTGAACTATCTCTCAGAGCTTCACGGCTTCCTCTCCGGCCTCAAGCGTTAGTGTTGTGTCTCCAACATAGCGTGACTTATGAAGGCTCAGGTTTGAGACGGATTCAAGGAAGGCCGACGAGGGAATACCTTCAGGTATTGCGAGGAGGCCTGACGCCGAAGCCGGCCAAAGATGGGCCTTCCCGAAGGGCGGGGCGCTTTTGCCCAGCGTCGGCGTTGCTCGTCGCTCACAGACCAACCGGTATGCTCGCTCCTCGCGCCTGGACGCTGGGACAAAATCGCTCCCGCATAAGTCACGCTATGTTGGAGACACAACACTAGGGCAGGCAATGAAATTAGTCATGGTGGGGATCAGTCATAAGACGGCGCCAGTGGAGCTGCGGGAGCGGCTGGCGGTGAGCGAGCGGACATCGGGCGAGCTTTTGGCTCAGCTCCGACGGATGGCTTCGGTCGCCGAAGGGGTCATCCTCTCGACCTGCAACCGGGTCGAGCTCTACGTGGTCACGCCCGGAGACGGTGCTGGTACGGAGGCGCTCCTGGAGGTCTTCCGTCATCGGGCGGAATTGACGACTCCTGTGTTGCCGCATGTCTATCGGTGGGAGGACGGAGAGGCAATCCGGCATCTCTTTCGCGTGGCGGCTGGGCTCGATTCAATGGTGGTCGGTGAACATGAGATCCTGGCCCAGGTCAAGCAGGCCTACCACGCGGCGCTCGCTGCCGGGCACACTGGCAAACTCTCCAATGTGCTGTTCCAGCGGAGTCTGTATGTGGGGAAACTGGTGCGTACGCATACCCTCTTAAGCCGAGGGGCGCTCTCCGTGGGTAGCGTGGCGGTGTCGTTGGCGGGGAAAATCTTTGGCGATCTGCGGCAGAGCCACGTCATGATTCTCGGCGCGGGAAAGATCGCCGAGATGACCGCGCGCCATCTCCTGTCCCAGAAGGTTCGTTCGGTTCTGGTGGCCAATCGGACATACGAGCGAGCCTGCGCGTTAGCCCGCGAGTTAGGGGGGCAGGCGGTGCGATTCGATCAGGCGTTTCACGAGATGCGCATGGCGGACATCGTCATCTGTTCTACCGCGGCGCCTCATCCCATTATCACCCGCACGCAGGTGGAATCGGTGATGCGGGACCGTCGGGGACGCTCGCTGTTTGTCATTGATATCGCGGTGCCGCGTGACGTGGAGCCTGCCGTCCATGGAGTGGACAACGTGTATCTCTACAATATTGATGATCTGCAGGCCATCGCCGCGGAGAATCTTGCCAGACGATCCAGTGAGGTCACGAAGGCCGAGCGGCTGATCGCAGACCACGCAGAACTGTTTTTGGAGTGGTATCGCGCATGGCAGAGCGGGGCTGAACATAGCCTGCCCCTTCAATCGCCGTCCTCGTTCCTTCCCCTTCGACTCGCTTCGCTCGCTCAGGGTCAGGAGCCTCGGATGCCCTCGCCCTCAGAGGAACATGCGGGCTCGGCGGCTCGCGAAGGGAGGGGGACACCCCCTCCCATTCTTCCGCGCTCGCTCCGCTCGCTGAACCCTCCCCCGAGGGGAAGGTCCTAAATAAGGCCGTTGTGAATCGGTTGCGCATTGGAACGCGGGGGAGCCGGCTCTCCTTGGCCCAAACCGACTGGGTGGTGAATCGTTTACAAGCGCGGTTCCCTCAGCTGTCGGTCGAGACCATCACCGTGAAGACCACCGGCGATCGGTTTGAGGAAACCCCGATTCCGCAACTTGCTCGTACGGCAGTGTCCGCATCGAGCACCAAGGGCCTGTTCACGAAGGAGATCGAAGAAGCTCTCTTGGATGGACGCATTGATGTGGCGGTTCACTCCCTGAAGGATCTGACGAGTGAGCTTCCCGCTGGCCTGACGTTGGGGGCGGTCACGGAGCGAGAGGATCCTCGGGATTGCTTGATCTCAAGGGAGGGAATGCCGTTCAACGAGTTGCCAACGGGCGGCGTCATCGGGACCAGTTCCTTTCGTCGGCGGGTTCAACTGCTTCAATTGCGTCCGGACATCTGTGTCGTGGAGCTGCGTGGGAACCTCGACACCCGGCTCCGGAGGTTGCACGAAGGACAATGTGATGCCCTGGTGGTCGCCTTCGCTGGGGTGAAGCGACTCGGCCGGGAGGCGGAGGTGACGGAAATTTTTCCACTTGAACAGGTTCTACCAGCGGTGGGTCAGGGGAGCTTAGCCCTCGAACTCCGTTCCCTGAACAGCGAGGTGTCCAGGTACGTTGGCCCATTGGACCATCAGCCAAGCCGACTGGCGGCGCTGGCGGAACGGGCGTTTCAGCACCGGCTGGAAGGCGGGTGCCAGGTCCCGCTGGGGGCGTATGCCTGGCTCGAAGGCGCGGTAGGGGATGCCCCGGGGGTGGCCGCGTTGCATATGCGGGGATTCATCGCTGATTTAGAAGGGCAGGAGGTGATTGCGAGTAGTTGCCAGGGATCACTGGACCAGCCCGAACCCCTTGGACGGCAACTCGCTGAGCAGCTGTTGGCGCAGGGGGCTGATCGCATTGTGGCGGCCATTCGGGTGAGGCGCACATGAAAGGGAAGGTCTACCTTGTCGGGGCAGGCCCAGGAGATCCTGGGTTGTTGACATTGCGTGGAAAGGACATCTTGGGTCGAGCTGACGTCGTGCTCTACGATTACCTCGTGAACCAGCGGGTGCTCGAGTGGGCGAGACCAGAGGCTCACTTAGTGTGCGTGGGGAAGGAACGGGGCCGCCATACCCGCAGCCAGGCTGAGATCAATCGCTTGCTGGTTCGCTCCAGCCAGGCTGGAAAGGTCGTCGCTCGACTGAAAGGGGGCGACCCCTTTCTGTTTGGCCGGGGCGGCGAGGAAGCGGAATCGCTGGCCGCCCACGGCGTGCCCTTTGAGGTTGTCCCCGGGGTGACCAGCGCCATCGCAGCCCCCGCCTATGCAGGAATCCCCTTGACCCACCGCCGGTTGACTTCCATGGTGACGATCGTGACCGGTCATGAGGCCGAAGGGCCTGCCCTGAGCGGAGCCGAAGGGCCGCCGGTGGAATGGGCCAGGATCTCGCGATCAAGTACGCTCGTGATCCTGATGGGAATGGGACAGCTGAGCACGATTGTGGAACGACTCAAGAAACTGAACTGGGCCATAGAGACGCCGGTCGCCATAATCCGCTGGGGGACGTGGCTCCACCAAGAGACCTTGACGGGGACGTTGAGAGACATAGTCTTGAAAGCTCAGCGCGCGGGGTTCCAGCCGCCCGCCACCATCATCATTGGGCGCGTCGCTGGAATGCACCGCCGCCTCCGCTGGTTTGAGAAAAAGCCGCTCTTTGGGCGGCGGATTGTGGTCACGCGAGCCAGGGAACAAGCCTCAGGGTTTGCGCGTCTGCTCGAGGAGGCTGGGGCAGAGGTCATCCAGTTCCCCACGATCCGCCTCGCGCCCCCACCGAGCTACGCGCCGCTGGATCGCACCTTGCGCCGTTTGTCGGAGTATGATTGGATGATATTCACCAGCGCCAATGGGGTGCAGGTGTTTGCCGATCGGTGGCGGCGAATCAAACCACCCACATCAGTGTGGAACCGTGTGCAGACTTGCGCGATCGGTCCCAAAACGGCTCAGGCGATGGCATCCCAAGGGTGGCCGGTGACCCGCGTGGCGAAGGAATACCAAGCAGAAATGATCCTGCCGGAACTGGGGAGCGTCCGAGGGAAACGGGTTCTCCTCCCGAGGGCCTCAGTGGCGCGTGATCTGTTGCCTAAGGAACTGCGCCGGCGGGGAGCCCATGTGGAGGTCATCCCCCTTTATCGGACCGAACCGGATGGCATGGGGCTCGCTTTGGTGAAACCTCAACTGTTGGGGGGCAGCGTTGATTGCGTGACCTTCACCGCGTCCTCGACCGTGACCAATTTTCTCAAGTGGTACACCCCGGCGGAACGCCGGCGGGTCTTTGCGCGCACGAAGGCCGCCTCCATTGGCCCTATCACCTCCGCGACGCTTCGTGCCCATGGGATTCGCCCCGCCATCGAAGCGAAACAGGCCACCATCGAATCCCTTGCCGCCGCCATTCAGGAGAAATTGTAATGCGATATCGGAAGCTTGGTTCGACAAGGATTCAGGTATCGGAGATTGGGTTTGGGGTCTGGACGGTAGGGACCACCTGGTGGGGGATCCGGGATCCCAAGGTGGGGATCGCACTGCTCAGGCAGGCGTTTGATCGCGGCGTGACCTTCTTTGACACCGCGGATGTCTACGGGCAGGGACTGGGCGAGACGATCCTTGCG
>JACPXA010000199.1 GCA_016196785.1 Elusimicrobiota bacterium | reverse complement strand
GTTGGATTTTTCGTTTGATGTCCCCGTGTCAAGGATGGAATCCACCTGGCTGAAGATTGGGCAATTCAAGGTCCCCTATAGCCGCGAGCGACTGGCCTACTCCGGCGTACTCCAGTTTACGGAGCGGTCAATCCAGACCGTGGGCTTCAACGTCGGGCGTGACGTGGGAGCGGCTGTGCATACCTATCGTGGCAAGCTGGCGGCGACCGCCGGGGTCTTTACGGGGGGAGGCCGAGACGTTCCACAGCGCTTCTTACCGGAAGTTCTGGGCATTCCGATGATCGTCGCGCGAGTGGGATACAATGACGACCTTGATAAGGACATCTACACCGTCAGCCAAAATGATCTCAATCCGCAGCGTACACAAACAGCGGCCTATCTCAACGCGCTCTATTTACGCGACACCCGGATCGGGCATTCCACCGTGCTGAACGTCAAGACGGCGGAAAAATCTCTCCTGCTCAATAGCAACTGGAATCCCTTCATCGCCAAGACGCCGTTTGATCGAGGGGAGCTCTGGCAGGCGGGCTGGGACGCCGCGGCGCGCGGCCCGATCGCCGGCCAATGGGCGTGGTCAACCGAAGCCGAGATGAACTACGGCCGGTATTCCAACCGGTACGGTCGAATCGACCTTGCCGGGGCTCGTGTACAGGCTGGAGTGCTAAAGAACCCGTTTGAGGTGGCCCTGCGCTATGCGGTCCTCGTGCCAGACACTCAGTTCGCCAACTCGGGTGTCCCCGTGACAGGGACTCGTCCGATCCAGGAGGTGGCGCCCGCACTCACCTACTACATGAAGGGTCATGACATGAAAATCGTCGCCGATGCGCCGATCCTGATTGATGTCCCTGTCTTCACGGAGAATGGCGTCGGCTCGTATGTCTCCACCGAACAGCCGGATCAGGCCTCGGTGATCAAGCCCGCAACCGGTTCGGTGGAACGCCAGACGGTCCCGGAAGCTCGGCTGATGTTCCAGCTCGCTTTCTGATGACTCCTCTGATGGTCGTTCTCATCCTCGTGGGCTGTGTGGTTCCCTCCTCAGCCCACGAGGTGTTTGTCGCGCTGAGCGACGTCAATCATGGAGCATACCGGCTGGAGGGCCACTTTGTTGTGGAAGCGCCTCGCCACGTCGTGTGGGAGGTGTTGACAGACTATGACCACATCCGGGAGTTCGTCTCCTCCATCCGCACGAGCCAGGTGAAACAGCGCGACAAGGACTGGCTATTGCTTGAACAGGATGCAGTCGGCAGGGTGCTTTTTTTTTGGACGGAGATTTTCTGTCCTGCTGGCGGTTCGGGAACAGCCTTTGGAACAGATCCTGTTCGAAGACATCTCGCACAAAGATTTTGAATTCTACGCCGGATCGTGGCAGATACAAGACGTCCCCGAGGAGCTGTTGGTGTTGTACCGCTTGACCAGCAAAAGCAGATTTTCCGGTCCGGGGTTCCTCGAGAAACGATCCGTGAAGAAGACCGTGAGAGGGCTTCTTGAAGAAGTCAGGGAGGAAATCCTCCGAAGAGCTCTAGAGGGAGCCAGGAGCTCTGGCGGAGTAAGGACCGAGGTCAGATCCCAGATTGGGGGTCTGACCTCACTCCCCAACGTGGAGGGTCGGGGCGTTGAAGTCCCCTCCTTGGTGCTCCACGCCTCCCCACGCCAAGGGGATCAAGAGACCTGGCAGCTATGTGTGAAACGGCTGGTCATGAAGCCGCCGTGCTGCGGGGCCTGCCCGTCCCTGACCATTTTGGAGTGTTGATCGGACAACCACTATCCGCGGCAGAACGCGTAGAGCAAGCCGTGCTGACGTTTGCGCCGGAGGTGGTGGGGGAGCTGATGGCGTGTTGCCGATTTCCCTCCGGACCTAGCGTCTGTACAGCTCTGGATCAGCCTCGTCGGGTTGATGGTCGTGCTCGCCGATCTTCGCCGAAAGCAGGTCCTGTAACCCGCCCGAATTCCTCATCGCTTCAGTCCCTTGTTAACCATACTCTCCCTTTGCCGTTTAGTGATCGGCGTCACTGATCGCCGAATCGTTTTCTGATACCTTTGGGCCTGACGAGGTTGTAGGGACAAAGTCCCTCAGGATGTCAACAGCCTGCCAAACTCAGTAGCCTGTCATTCGAATCGTCCTCGCGGAGAAAGGAATGAACGGTGCGGTGAGCGTTGAAAAGAATCCTTGGGACACCAGAGACACTGGGAAGCTCGGGATTTGGTTGTTTCTCCTTTCCGAGGCGATGCTCTTTGGCGGGTTTCTCTCCAGTTACGTCATGCTCCGGCTGGGCAGTTCGGTGTGTGCCTTGGGTGCTCCAGCTTGGCCTCAGGCGGGCTACACCGGGGGCCTGCTCTTGGCTACCCTGAACACCCTAGTCATCATCACCAGCTCCTTCACCATGGTGAACGCGTTGACTTCCGCGAAACAGAGCAACGTCAGGGGCTTTTCGCTGAATCTTCTGGCAACCATTCTCCTCGGGTGTCTCTTCTTAGGCATCAAAGCGTTTGAGTATACCGCCAAGGTCCAGCACGGATACTTCCCCCGCAGCGCCTTTATTGCGGCCAATCCGGGGCTGGGCATCTTCGTGTCTTTCTACTTTGGACTGACCGGTTTGCATGCGCTCCATGTGCTGGCAGGAATCCTGTGGAATGGTTTCCTGTATCAGACTGGTCAGGCTGGCGACTTGACCGACGCCTTTGTGCGGAAAGTAGAGAACGCAGGGTTGTACTGGCATTTTGTAGATATTGTCTGGGTGTTCCTGTTCCCCTTGTTTTATCTGGTGTAGAGTGATGGAACAAGAAAACCACATGGCCTTTCCAGTCTATGTGAGCCTTGTGACCTTGACGCTACTGACCATCGGCTCGTTCTTTGTGGGGTGGGGCAGGATCCAGTCGGTGGTGTTGGCCCTTTCGATCGCAGCGACGAAAGCCGCGTTGATTGCCTTCTATTATATGCGCTTGAGAGCGGAGAGGCCCTTGATCGCTGGGATCGTGGTCGTCGGGATGGTTACCGTGTTGCTCCTCGCCCTCGGCATTCTGCCGGATGTCGCGTTGAGGTGACGGTCTCCATGGGGCGGCGGTTCCTCAGTGGGTTCATCCTCCTGACCGGCCTTCTGGTCCTGTTGGGGACATGGGGGGCGAGGAGACCGCTTCAGTCTGTGAACCTGAAGGAACTTCCCAATTTCACCATGACGGGGGTTACGGCGAAAGCTCGTACAACACTGGGGAAAAAGGATTTGCTCGGTCATCCCTGGATCGCCAACTTCATCTTTACCCACTGTAGCGGCCCCTGCCCGCAACTGACGATGGAGATGACCCGGTTGCAGAGTGCACTCCCCAGAGATGTCCGGCTGGTGACTTTTACGGTGGACCCAGACAGGGACACCCCAGAGGTCTTGCAGCAATATGCCCAGTGGGTTGGGGCGGATCCCAAGCGGTGGGTCTTTCTGAGGGGCGAAAAGGGTGCACTGTACCGATTGATGTACGAAGGTTTCAAACTCCCCATGGTTGAAGACCGGCAGGCCCCTTCAGGGTTTCGAGTGACCCACAGCTTGAAATTCGTGTTAGTGGACTCCAGAGGGGCCATCCGTGGGTACTACAACCGTGACGGCGTGCAGTCCTTGACGGTCCTTCAGCGGGATGTCAACACGCTGCTCAAAGAGGAGGCCCGATGGAACAGAAAACCACTCCTGTCCTAAAAGGGGGGTCTGACCCCAATGGGATACGGGGGTTGCCTCCCTACCTGATCATTGCTGGTTTGACGGTCCTCTGCTCCATCGGTTTGTTCTCAGTGGTCTCCCACGTTCGGATGATGCCCGAGGCCGCCTCTTACGAGGCTACCTGGGTGGACCAAGCCTTTGACGGTCTGCTGAAGCTGACCATCCCCATTTTCTCATTGGTTCTGATGACGCTTTTGTTCAGCGTGGTCCGCTTCCGCACACGCCCCGGCCGCCCCCATGAAGAAGGCGTGAGGTTTGATCGAAGTAGGGGAGAATTCGTCGAAGTGCTCTGGATTGCCATAAGCCTTGTGCTCACTGTGGGCTTGGCAGCCTTTGGTGCCAAGGAGTTTCGTCTGATTCGAGGAACTGACCAAGCGGATGTAGATATCCAGGTGAATTCCTCACAATGGTCCTGGGAATTCTTCTATCCCAGCTACAACCAATATGCCTCGAGTTTGATTCTCCCCGAGGGGAAGCGGGTGCGGCTCTTATTGACCTCCAAGGATGTGGTGCACTCTTTTTGGGTCCCCGAGTTCAGGGTGAAACAAGATGCCCTGCCTGGCAAGGTGGTGAAGCTCCTGTTCACTCCAAGCAAGACGGGAACCTACCAGCTCCTATGTGCAGAGTTATGCGGAACCGAACACACCATCATGACCGCTCGCGTCAACGTCGTGGATGCTAAAGCCTTTGAGGCTACGATGAAAGAAGAATCCTGGGAGGGTCGATGAGATGACGAATCTCATTCGAGGCCTGGTGTCTTTTGGGGTGGCATCGCTGGCAGTTGCGTTTTTGCTGGCTCGAGCCCTCCCGAGGGAGGCCGCGGCGTCGCTGGGATACCTGGTCGGGCTGTTTGCGTTTTTGATCGGTGTAGGAGGGCTGGCGGCGTTCCAACACTGGTTGAAGGACAAAGAGGAAGAGCAGGTGCACGGCTGGCAGAGGTATTTCCGGTTCACGACCGACCATAAGGTCATCGGTGTTCAGTACCTAGTCACCAGCCTGGTCGTGTTTGTACTTGCCGGTGTGATGGCCTTGGTCATACGGGTGGAGCTGGCCAAGCCAGGCCTGCAGTTCCTCAGTTACGACACGTATAACACCGTGATGGGCATTCATGGGATCGGAATGATCGTCGTGGCGCTGATCGCCATCATCGGCGGCTTAGGCAACTTTTCCGTTCCCCTGATGATCGGGACGAAGGACATGGCTTTTCCCAGGCTCAACGCCCTCAGTTTCTGGATCCTTCCCCCGGCCGTGTTGCTTCTCCTGTCGAGCCTTGTGACCGGCGGATTCGACTTCGGATGGACGGCCTATCCCCCCTTGAGTGTGAGAGGACCACTCGGCAAGCTCTTCTTTGTATTGGCGTTCATCAGCGTGGGGTTTTCCTCCATTTTCGGGGGGGTAAATTTTGTGGCCACGATCTCCCAATTGCGGGCCAAGGGGATGAGTCTCTTCAAGATGCCCATTTTCGTGTGGTCAATCCTCGCCGCAGGGATCATCATTGTACTCGCCACTTCCGTGGTGGCCAGCGCGCTCCTGATGATTCTTTTCGATCGGGTCCTCGGCACGACGTTTTTTGACCCCTCGCAAGGCGGGAACGTCCTCCTCTACCAGCACCTGTTCTGGTTCTATTCCCACCCGGCGGTTTACATCATGATTCTTCCAGCCTTCGGGGTCATCCTCGAACTCCTCCCCGTGTATGCCCGGAAGCCGTTGTTCGCCTACAGGCTGGCTGCCCTCTCGTTTGTGGCCATTGTGGTGCTCAGTTTTGTCGTGTGGGCCCATCACCTGTTCACGAGCGGAATGTGGGATGCTTTAAGCATCCCTTTTATGGTCACGACGGAGCTCATCTCGGTCCCCACCGGGGTGGTGTTCTTGAGCGCCCTCGGGACGCTCTGGCTGGGCAAACTCCAACTGAAGACCCCGATGCTCTTTGCCCTTGGGTTCCTGGTCAACTTCCTGATCGGCGGGCTCACCGGCATTTTCAACGCCGATGTGCCAACCGACCTCCATCTGCAAGACACCTGGTTTGTCGTGGCCCACTTTCACTTCACGATCATGGGGGGAGCGATCTTTGCCTGGTTCGCCGGCATCTACCATTGGTTTCCCAAGATCACCGGCAAAATGTACAACGAGACCCTGGGGAAGATCCACTTCTGGCTCTTGTTGATCGGATTCAATGCCACCTTTATCCCCATGTTCTGGCTTGGGACGCGGGGCATGCGAAGGCGTGTTGCCGATTTCCCTCCGGACCTAGCGTCTGTACAGCTCTGGATCAGCCTCGTCGG
Organism: Elusimicrobiota bacterium; assembly: GCA_016196785.1. Classification (GTDB taxonomy): domain Bacteria; phylum Elusimicrobiota; class Elusimicrobia; order 2-01-FULL-59-12; family JACPXA01; genus JACPXA01. Next base: position 206 of record JACPXA010000199.1, on the reverse strand, counting down.
GTTGATGGTCGTGCTCGCCGTGGCTGTGTTCCTGTTCAACATGATCCGTTCCTGGGTGAAGGGCGAGTCGGCCCCCTCGAACCCCTGGGAGGCAAGGACGCTGGAATGGAACCCCTGAAGGCCATCTTTTCCCAAGCGATCACCCGGCGGAAGTTCTTGAAGATGTCTGGCGCTGGGATGGCGCTCCTGTGGGCCAACGAGCCGCT
>JACPXA010000198.1 GCA_016196785.1 Elusimicrobiota bacterium | reverse complement strand
GTCCCCTGACTCTGGAAGAACCGAAAAGTAGAAATAACTAAAGTAGTCAGGCAGGCGAGCTGTCCCGCTCATATCGACAGCGCGTCCAACCCCCATGAAGAACGAAGATATGTGGGAATGGCTGGCTCTTAACTCCCTCACATGAATACTATAGCATCTCCCCGACTAGATATCAACCGAAAAACAAAACACCCACATCCTCCCCAATTGGAACTTCGTGACCACGGCGGATCAGTTTGGCCATGTCATTTCACATGTTCTAACAGTTGAAAATAGGTCTCCCGGGAAACCCCGGCAGTCCGTAAATTATTCAAAATAATATGGACAGGAACTTCTCGATAATCTGGGATAATCAATGGGCGGGGACAACCCGGTTTTCGCATAGCAATATGATCGCCAGGTCGGCGTTTCGAGATGGTGAATCCAAGATGAGTAAAGATTTTAATCAGGATATCAGGCGATTGGGGCGTGAGTTTTGACACTCCTACGCCGCGATAGGAATCGCTACTTCACGTTGGATTTGTTTGATAATCGGTGGGGGTTCCCAATGAGGACGGGGGCGTTGGACCTTGCGCCATCCTAATCCTTTCAGTACTTCCTCGGTGGTGCCCATCTCTTCAAGCTCTTCAAAGAAGAGGGTCGCGGCCTGGCCAAATCGCTGATCTGCCTCTTCAAGTGTCGCCCCACATGACGATAAATCTAACAATGGCGAGTAAGCAATATACGTCTCGCCTTCCTTGAAAAAGGTCACTGGAAGCTTAATTTTCAACTCTACGAGCACCGGGCGTGGTCCCGACCGCCATGGCTGACCCATTTTCCGACCAGCGATCCCATGTCGCCGGATGAGTGTCACATGGGCCATCTGCTTACCCTGTTTCACTGGTCCCTCCAATATAGGTGAGCACTCTTAGGATACAGGAACAACGAGGGAGTTTCAACTCTTTTATTGTATCACATTCAGTAGGGGTTCTTGGTGCCCTTCTTTCCCGTAGACGGATTCACATTCCCCTTGGTGCTGTAGTTATCCCATTTCGAGCGGTTCGGGGTGGTCCGGTACGAAGGCGCGACGTAGGTCCCTGTGGTTTTACGGGTGTAGCCCCGCACGCGAGTGGAACGGGCTTCGCCGAGAGGACAACTAACATTCGCTGAACCCCTCGATTCATAGTCCATCGTGTCTTTCCCTCGGATGCCTCTTTCACGGTCTCCGCATCACCCATAGGACCTCCCCTACGACCTTCAATTCTTCCGACTTGATCTTCATCGGTCGGTGCGCTTTGCTGTCAGGCCGGAGTTCCATGTGGTCTTCACGCCTTACTCTAAATTGGCTCCGGGGCCAGGGCTCGAACCTGGAATGGGAGCTCCAAAGGCTCCTGTGTTACCAGTTACACCACCCCGGAAAGCATCAACAAAGACGATTCGGAAGGACGCTGACAGATCTCAACCGCGCGAGGCGTTGACCGTATGCAGGAGCCACGCCTGGCCTACAGTTCTGGGGAGCGCAGTGAGCAGTTGTTCCCCCTGCGCCCTTGACCTGACCACCCCGTACACCGCAGATCCAGAACCGCTCATGAGCGCACCCACGGCCCCCAGTGACTTGAACACCGCTTTGATGCGAGCGATCTCGGGATACCGCGGGAACACCGCTTCTTCTAACCGATTGAAGAGCTGCGCCCCCCACAGACTGGGCGGAAGACCCCGTGCTAGCACCGTCCTTATTGTAGTCGCCGACTGTCTGGCTGTCAACGAACCCCCCCTCACCCCCACCCTCTCCCCCCGTAGGGGGGCGAGGGAAATAGCGATGGGGGATTGGAGACGCTGGCGCTCATCAAACCAGCGATACACGGTCTGGGTGGGCAGCCCGAACGCTGGTTTGACAAGGACTAGCCACCAAGTGGGATGCGGTGGAAGGGGAGTCAAGCGCTCCCCCACCCCACCGGCCAGGCAGCACCCTCCCCTCAAGAAAAAAGGGACATCCGCGCCGAGCCGTTGGCTGAGCCGATGGAGAGTTTTCTCTGAGACATGGCAGCGCCAGAGCCGGGGCAACGCTCGGAGCACCGCGGCAGCGTCTGACGATCCACCACCCAGCCCTGCCCCGATCGGGATCCGTTTCACCAACTCGATGTGCACCCCGCGTCGTTCGCCCAGCGTCTCACGCAGTAACGCCGCCGCTCGGACCGCCAAATTTCGAGTGTCCGTAGGGAGCGCGGGGTTACTCACACGGCAGGTGATCCTCCCTGTAGAAGAAGTCAACCGGAGTTCGTCCGCAAGGTTCACCGTCTGAAAGATCGTAGTCAACCGATGATAGCCGTCCGGCCGACGCCCCAGGACCTCTAAGAACCAGTTGACCTTGGCGTAGGCGAGAACCTTCATGGTTTGAACAGTTGGTCATCCAACCCTTGGTTGACCTTGGGGTGATTGAGGTCTACTTGAAGCTCTAACGGCTCCTTGGGCAAAGCGAGGACCAACCGATGCGGGATCCAGATCCCATTAAGCCGCCGATATCGTGAAAGGGTGAGGTCACCGGTTCCGGCACCGCCCGGCTCACGCCACTCCCACCGCGTGACCACCGCGCCGTGACGGTCCACGGAGACCACCCCGTGACTGGAAGGGTACACGAGCCAACGCCCTTGGACACTGGGGGTCGTCGAGGATTGCGCCACTTCGGCCAAGACCTTGCCGCTGAGAAACGCTGTGAACCGTTCGGCCCAGGCCCCCAGACGCTCGCTGGGCCATTCCCCCTGGGACAGCCCCTTGACCAACCGCCCATCCTGAAACAGCATCACCACCGGCGCGCCGCCGAGCGGCGCCACCCAGGTGAGTCGGAGGTGGTGGGGTGAGCGAAAATGCATCGCGGCATGGGCCTGCCATCGCTGCTGTGGGAAGCGGCCGGTCACGGTCAGGAACCCTGAGAGGTCGGCAAGCTGTGAGAGGTTCCCCGCGGCGATCCGGATGGTCTGTCGTTCCAGCGTTGGCCGTGGAACCGTCCGATCGGCCTGGCGAAGTTTGTGTCGCAGCGACCGCTGGCGCGGCGCCCAGTTGAGCGCCTGGCGCCATGCGAGGTACGCCTCAAGGGGGTGGTGAGCCGCCCAGTGGACATCCCCCAGATGTTCCCAGATCACGGGGTCAGGCAACAACGCCGTCGCCCGCGTTAACTCCTCCAGCGCTTGAGGGAGCCGGCCTTGGCG
>JACPXA010000197.1 GCA_016196785.1 Elusimicrobiota bacterium | reverse complement strand
GGTCAATGTCCTTCGGTTGCAATTGGAGCGTCAGCAGGAGAACCTCATTCCCAGCCTCCGCGAGTACACCGAGTTTTACGGACTGACCGTAAAGAAACTGGCCTGGGCGAAGAAAGGATGTCTCGTGATGCACCCTGGCCCGATGAATCGCGGGGTGGAGATCTCAAACGAGGTCGCCGATGGGGCTCAGTCGGTCATCCTCGAACAAGTCACCAACGGCATCGCGATTCGGATGGCGGTGCTATATCTCTTGGGAGGGACCAATCGATGAGCCCCGTGGGGACTCGCCTGCGTCCGGTCAGTCGCCTGAAACCGGCAACGATGATGCGGGTGTCGGGTCGGTTGCTGATTCGTGGGGGTCGGGTCGTTGATCCTCGGCATGGGCGCGACGAGGTACTTGATATCTTGATTGCTGACGAGCGGGTCCGCCGGGTCGCAAAAATGATTCCCCCACCCAAACGGGCCACGGTGGTTGACGCGCGAGGGCTGATCGTCACCCCCGGCCTGATTGACCTCCATGTGCATCTCCGGGAGCCGGGGCAGGAAGAAAAGGAGACCATCGCCACCGGCACTGTAGCCGCCGCGCTGGGCGGGTTTACCTCAGTGGTCTGCATGGCGAATACCATCCCTCCCTTAGACAACGTCTCTGAAATTCAGTTTGTCCAGATGAAGGCCAGGACGGAGGGACGTGTGCGGGTGTACCCCGTTGGGGCTATCAGCCGAAACTTAGCAGGCCAGGAGTTGGCGGAGATTGGGGCGATGCGCCGTGCCGGGTGTGTGGCGATCTCGGATGACGGCCAACCTGTCAAAAGCGCGATGTTGTTTCGTCGGGCGCTGGAATACGCGAAGAATTTTCATCTGGTCGTCATTGACCACTGTGAGGAGCCGGAACTTGCCAGAGACGGCGTCATGAATGAGGGACGGCTGGCGACCATTCTTGGGTTGAAGGGCATCCCGCGTCAAGCCGAGTACATCATGGTCGCCAGGGACATCGCCCTGGCCGAGCTCACTCGAGGGCGGGTGCATCTCGCCCATCTCTCCACCAAAGAGTCGGTGGAGTTCGTCCGCCAGGCCAAGGCTCGAGGGGTCCAGGTCACCGCGGAAACCTGTCCCCATTATTTTTGTCTCACGGAAGAAGCGGTCACCCAATACAACACCTTGGCCAAGATGAACCCGCCGTTACGGACCGCAGCCGATGTCGAGGCAATCAAACAAGGAATTTCGGATGGCACCCTTGACGTCATCGCCAGCGACCACGCCCCCCACACCGCCTCGGAGAAAGCCCGGGAGTTTGACCTCGCACCGTTTGGGATCATCGGCCTCGAGACGACATTGCCGCTCGTCATCACGCACCTGATTGACCCTGGCCTCCTGTCCTGGAGCGAGGCGGTTCGACGGCTCTCTGAGGCCCCGGCGCGGCTCCTCGAGCTGCCTGGCGGCCACTTAGGGGTTGGAGCGCCTGGGGATGTGACGGTAATTGACCCCCGCGTTCGCCATACCGTCACCGGGTTCGTCTCCAAAAGTCGAAACTCGCCATTCCTCGGCTGGACCCTGAAGGGAAAAGCGCGGATGACAATTGTGGCGGGGGACATCGTCATGGATCGAGGCCGTGTGGTATGAATGGTTGGTTCGTCCGGCGCTCTTTGCGATGGATGCCGAACGGGCACATCGCTGGGTGGGAACGTGGCTCAAGGCATTAGGGTCTGTGCCACCGTTGGTGCGATGGCTCCGGAGCCGGACGACCCTCGTTGATCCGCGCCTCTCGGTCCGGCTGTGGGACCTGACCTTTCCGAATCCGGTTGGGCTGGCTGCGGGGTTTGACAAAGGGTGCGAATGGGTGGCGGGTCTCCCCGCCTTAGGGTTTGGGTTTCTCGAGGTGGGGACCATCACCCCGCTGCCACACGGTGGGAATCCTTCCCCCCGGCTCTTTCGAGCGGTTAAGGACGAGGCGCTCATCAATCGGTTAGGGTTCAACAACCCCGGGGCGAAGGTGGCGCGGGAGCGGTTACGCCGGTTCACCCAACGGCTGATCCCCATCGGCGTCAACATCGGGAAAACCCCAACGACTCCTCAGGAGGACGCTATTAGTGACTATCTCAACGCCTTGGAGGCCCTCTTCCACTATGCCGATTACCTGGTCCTCAACGTCAGTTCTCCGAACACCCAGGGACTTCGTCAGTTCGAAGCACCTTCCCGGTTGGAGGAACTCCTTTCGGCGGTGTGTGAACGCCACCGTCAGCTCGCCGGCAGAGCCGGGGGACACCGGCCTCCCCTGCTCGTGAAGATTTCTCCTGATCTCTCTCCGGAGCAGCTCGAACAGGTGACGGAGGCAGCACTCCGGCATCACCTGGGAGGGATCATTGCGACCAACACCACGGTTTCTCGGGAGGGGCTACGCACCCTGGTCACCCAGGAAGGGGGGGTCAGCGGCCTGCCGCTGGTCGCCCGATCCACCGCCGTCATTCAGCGAATTTTCCGTCAGGTCAAAGGGAGACTTGCGGTGATCGGCGTCGGGGGGATTTTTAGCGCAGAAGACGCCTATGCCAAGATTCGGGCAGGCGCTTCATTGATCCAGATCTACACGGGGTTGGTGTATCGCGGTCCAGGGTTGGTGAAACGCGTGAATGCGGGGCTCTTGGCGCTGTGCCAGCGGGATGGATTTTCGTCGGTCCAAGCCGCGGTAGGAACAGGGGGGGGATAACATGAAACAGTATCAACGATTGATTGTCGCGCTCGATGTTCCAACCGACGAAGAAGCGGTCCGCTGGGTCGAGCGGTTGTCTGCCTGGGTGGATATCTTCAAGGTCGGGCCGGGGTTATTCCTGAAGACCGGCGCCTCCCTCATTGAAAGCATTCGGGAACTCGGCAAGCAGGTGTTCTTAGACCTGAAGCTCCACGACATCCCTTCAGTGGTGGCGGAGGCCACCTGGCAGGCCGGGACACTGGGGGTCTTTAGCCTTACCCTCCATACCTCGGGAGGTCCCGAGATGGTGCGGAAAGCCGCGGAGGTGAATCCCCGACCGAAGCTCTGGGGGGTCACGGTGTTGACCAGCCTCAATGAAGGCGACCTTCGACGGGTCGGAGTGAACAACGCGCCGGAGGCGCAGGTCGTTGCGCTCGCCCAGTTAGGACGCGAGCAGGGACTGGATGGGGTGGTCGCCTCCGTGCAAGAGGCCAAAGCGATCAGGCAGGTGTGCGGCCGCCGTTTCACCGTGGTGACGCCAGGCATTCGACTCAGTGAGGATGGGGGGGAACAAAAGCGGGTGGCGAGCCCTGAAGATGCCCGTGCGGCCGGCGCCGATTTTGTGGTGGTGGGGCGCCCTATTCTGGAAGCGCGGGACCCTGAAGCGGTGGTGCGCCGCATCACCCGCGCCTTGGCGTGACTAGCGAAGAGGTAAAACGCCTCTTTGATACCCATGGCGCCTGCCTGCAGGGGCACTTCCTCCTTTCTAGCGGATACCACAGCGACACCTATCTTCAGACGGCCCTCCTGTTGCAGCACCCTCCGGTGGCACAGCAGGTAGGGAGCGCCTTGGCCAGCGCCTTTCCTGAACCGGTGGACGTCATCGTTGCACCGGCGCTGGGTGGGGTCGTCATCGGCTTCGCCGTGGCTCAGGCCAAGGGATGCCGGAGCGTTTTTGCGGAACGGGAAGCGGGAAAGATGGCCCTCCGACGCGGTTTTGCCGTCCATTCTGGTGAGCGAGCGCTCGTGGTTGAGGATGTCGTCACCACCGGAGGGTCCACGCGTGAGGTCGTCGCCTTGGTGCAGGCAAATCAAGCGAAGGTGGTAGGGGTAGGAGTGGTAGTCGATCGGTCCACCAGCGAACTAAGATTCTCGGTCCCCTTCGTGTCACTGTGGCGCTGGCCTTTACAAACAACGCCACCGGAGCGATGTGAGGGGTGCCGCCGTGGGCTGCCGCTCATGAAGCCGGGGAGCCGTGGATGAACCTGACGTATAAAGACGCTGGAGTGGATGTGGAGGCGGGCAATGAACTGGTACGTCGGATCAAACGCTTGGCGCCGCGCATCGGCGGGTTTGCCGGGCTGTTCCCGTTTCCCCAAGGCCGCTACAGGGATCCGCAACTGGTGGGATGTACCGATGGGGTGGGAACCAAGCTCAAACTCGCTTTTCTGCTGAATCGGCATGACACTGTGGGGATTGATCTGGTGGCGATGAATGTGAATGACCTCATCTGTTGTGGTGCTACCCCCCTCTTTTTCTTAGATTACTTTGCGTGCAGCCGGTTGGATGTAGGGGTCGCTGAGACGGTCGTTAAGGGAATCGCCCAAGGATGCCGAGAGGCCGGGTGCGTTCTGTTAGGCGGGGAAACCGCTGAAATGCCGGGGTTCTATGCGCTAGGGGAATATGACCTGGCGGGGTTTGCGTTGGGCGTGGTCGAGCGACGGCAGGCCATTACTGGGCGACGGATTCGGCCGGGCGACCTGGTGGTTGGGGTGGCCTCCTCCGGATTACATGCCAACGGGTTCTCGCTGGTGCGTAAGATCTTTTCCGAAGGGGAGTTACGCGAGTTCGGGCCGGAGCTCTTGGCACCTACCAGAATCTACGTTAAACCGCTCTTGAAGCTGTTACACCGTCCTGGCCATGGCATCAAAGGGGTCGCCCACATCACCGGTGGAGGATTTGTGGACAACCTCCCGCGCATCCTGCCGGAGGGGTGCGGGGTTCGTATTGACACGGCGAGTTGGACGGTGCCGGAGCTGTTTCAGAAGATCCAACAACGAGGGCAGGTGGGTATGCTCGAGATGTACCGGACGTTTAACATGGGCATCGGATTGGTGCTTGTGGTTGAGGCCCGTGCGGCTGAGAGGGTACGTCTGGCCTTCACCCCCAGCCGAGTGATCGGAGAAGTGGAACCTGGGCGTGGGTGGGGGGCTAAAGCGACTCGGAGGGTGCGGTTTGTCTAGCGGTCAGTGTCGGCTGGCGGTCTTGGTCTCGGGCGCTGGGAGTAATCTCCAGGCGATCATTGACGCCATCAACGCGGGGAAGATTCCGCAGGCTGAGATCGCGGTGGTGGTATCAAGCCGCCGGGATGCCTATGCCGTTGAGCGCGCGCGCCGTCACCATATTGAAGCGGTGATTCTGAACTCTCAGGAGTGTCGGGCTCCCCAAGAGTTCGGGGTAAAATTGGCGCAGGTCCTGGAGGCACGTCAGGTGGACTTGGTCTGCTTGGCTGGGTTTCTCTGGCGGTTGGATGCAGGGTTCATTCAGAAGTTTCGGGACCGGATCCTCAACATTCATCCGGCGCTGCTCCCCAAGTTCGGTGGGAAAGGGATGTACGGACGGCGCGTCCACGAGGCGGTGCTGGCGAGTGGGGAGAAGGAGTCGGGGTGTACGGTGCACGTAGTGGATGAAGAATATGATCATGGGCCTATTGTCCTCCAGGCCAAAGTGCCTCTGCTGCCCGGGGATACCCCAGGCACCCTTGCGGCCCGCATCCAGGAGCAGGAACATCGGCTCTATCCTGAAGCCATTCGGCTCTTCAGTGAAGGCCGCTTGCGGATTGAGAGGAACCACGTGACCATCTTGGAGGTTCCTCCGCTGGAGCGCCGATGATTGCCCGCTATACCCGTGAGGCCATGGGGCAGCTCTGGACCGAGGGAGCCCGCTTTCAGGCCATGTTAGAGGTAGAACTCCTCGCCTGTGAGGCGTTGGCTCGCCGGGGCGTGGTTCCTCGCGGTGTCCCATCGCTCATCCGTCGCCGGGCTCGGATCGTCGTTCCTC
>JACPXA010000189.1 GCA_016196785.1 Elusimicrobiota bacterium | reverse complement strand
TCCGATGCGGATGCCACGGGCCACGGCCAGCTCCTTCAGGGTCGCTGTTGTTGAGGGTACGTCTGTTGAGAGCGTTGCTCCAACACTCGGTTTCAATTTTGGTTTCAGTTTAGTAGCAGATACTGTGGGACTGGGTTCTTCTGCTCGCTGGATGTCGCTGCCGTTATCAGGAGTAAGTAATGTTTTTGGCTCGGAAAAATCAGGCTTTTGAAAAACAAAAAATATGCCGATGCCAACGGCAACAACTGCTTTCAACTTTTGCAAGCGTGTAATGCTCAACGAAAAATTAGACATGGCGCAGAAAATCGGCTGGCGAGCCCTCGCAGAGGGCGAGCCAAACTTCGCTTTTACCAACTGGCGGAGAGGGCGGGATTCGAACCCGCGAGAACCTTGCGGCTCCACACGCTTTCCAGGCGTGCCGTTTCAACCACTCACGCACCTCTCCTTTGGGAACCCATCACCGTCACTTTCATGAAGTCAGGTGAATGATCTCTCGAGCGTCTCCATCGGTAGGAACAACCGGCGCGGTATCTGCGGGAGTGGGATGAACTGATAATGACTGTAAAACGACCGGGCTAGGTCATCCTTCGCATCAACGACGACCGCCATGGCCCCCACTTCACGGCTTTGCCTCAGACTCCGTTTCAGAGCGTCAACGAGTAAGTAATCACCAAACTTTCGCCCTCGATATTTAAGACTCACCGCCAACCGCCCCAACAGGATGGCTGGCATATACTTGTATTTCGGGAGCTTCCTGGTAATGGACTGTGGGAGGTCTTGGAATGGGATCCCTGTTGAAGACAGTGTGTAATAGCCGGCCACTTCCCCATCCCCAATGACCAACACAAAAGTGGCGGCGACTCGCCTTCTAACATCTTGCGCGGCGAATCCTTTGAAATACCGATCAAGTGCTTCAACACCGCAGGAAAAAGCCTCTCGGTCATGCTGTTCTCCCAGAGGCTCGATGCGCAAATTCGAGGCGGAGACCCCGACCACCTCTAAGTCCCAAAGGCCCTTTTGTAACGCTCAACCGCTGTACGCAATCGTTGACTGGGTTCAGGAGGATGCAGGAGAGCCTCAACAAAAACGGCCCGGTCACGAGTGCTCAGCCTCATGATTTCCTGTTCTTGGAGGGTGCGTTTGGCAGCGTCCTCAACGCTTGCAATCACAAAATCGGTCAAGGTTATTCCCTGAAGGCTGGCGGCTTCCTCAAACAGTTTCTTCACCTGAGAGCTTACACGCGCCTCGAGACGCTCCGATTTAGGGTGTCTCCTTTGCGATTTGCGGAGTGTGCTCATCGAAATTCACTTCCTACATAAGTGTACGTCAATTTGACGTACATATCAAGGGGGTCTCTATTTTATTTTTTGAAGATGCCTTTGAGGAGTTCGCGGCCCAGTTCTTCAACGGGGTTTTGCGGTTGTTGGGCTGGCTGGGGTTGTGACGGCTGTGCTTGGGTCTGGGACCCGGAGGGGGAGCTACGGCCTTCTCGGGAGGTGGGGGCTTCGGAGGTACCGCCGAGCCCAACGCGTTTGAGCAACTCGCGGCCAACCCCCTGGACCACTCCGGTGGTGACGGTTTTCACATCAGGCCGCACCGAAGGGCTACTCAGCGAGCCTTTGACGATGAGAGGAAGCGTCGGCCGTCCCTCGCTGTCAGTGACAAATTGCGTCAGCGCGCTGAGAACCGTCCCAGTCGGCAGTTTCGAGATCACTTTGAGGTCTACCTGGTTCTTGGCCAGGTCAATGGTGCCTTGGGTGGCAACGGCTAACTGCGAGCTGTCAATGCGGAAGGTCTTCACGGTGACCACCCCGTTCGTGGCGACGTAGTCACCAGTAATGGACTGGTAAGTGATGTCCATAAAGGAGGGAAGCCCGAATTTCATCAAGCCGAGGGACTCGAGCTTTTGCAAGAACGTGATCGGCAACAATACCACCTTGGCCAAGGTGCTGGAATTCACCAGGGAGGTCAAATTGGTCAGTTTCCCAGCGCCTGCGTTGAGCGTGACGGTCCCTGAAAGCTTATTTAACTGCGGGGTGATGTCAGTGAGCCGCCAGGCAAGGGTGATGGTCTCTCCATCAAAATTGGGGTGAATCACCTTGCGGAGGGTGAGCTTGCCGCTGGAACTTAGGGTCGGGAACGCGCTGGCTGGGGGTTGCGCAGGGGCCGTTGGGCCCGGGGGGGTGGCAGGTGAGGATGCTGCTTTCCCCGGAGGTAGGACCTTGCCTAGATCGAGTTGGGCGATTGTTCCATCGAGCTTGACGTCCGGCCGCTGGAAATGTGCCGCGGAGAACGCCAGTTGAATCGGTTCACCATCCAGCGTCCCCGTGAGGGAGGGCATCGCGACGCTGTCATCGGTGAACTGAACCTTTGCGCGGACGCCAGCGAGTTTCGAGCGCTCGTACTGCGCACCGACGTTCTCAAGCTCAAGCTGCCCTTTGTACCGGGGGGCGGTGGCTGTCCCTGACATCACCACGCTGAGGGCCGCGCGGCCTTCGGGCTGGTAGGGTTTTACCATCCCAGAGAGTGAGGCGACCCCCGCGAGCGGGAAGCGATTGGTAGTGACCTGCAAGGCGAGGGTCTGCTTCCCGGCGAGATCCTGGACCGTGCCGTTGACGGTGAACTCCGCTTCGCCCAGGTGGAATACGACCGGCTGCAGACTCACGGTTTGTTGCGGCGGATGCGTGCCGGGCGATGAGCCGTGGCCGGTGACCCCATAGGTGACGTCGTAGTCCAACCGGCAGAGAGAGGCCGCGGGTTTGTGGAACAGATCGGCATACTGAAGATCTAACGGCGTCAGGTCGAGGGTTCCTGAGGCGTTGAGGTTATTGGCGGTACCTTTCGCATGGACCTGCAGTTTGAGGCCGCCGCCGAGCTTGACTTCCTTGGGAAGCGACACGCCGGGGAGCATCGCCAAAAGCTCCTGAAGCGAAAATTCATTGGTGCTCAGGGTGAGATCAACCCGCGGCTCGGCTGAGGTCAGCGACGTGATCGTCCCTTGTCCTTCGAGCCGCACCCCCGCCAACACGAGGTCCAACCGGCGGACGGTAAGCGTGTTTTTCCCTTTCGCACCCGTTTCGATGGTCAGCCGGCACGGCACGCCGGCGGCTTTCGAAACTTGCGGGGCATAGGCAAATGCGAGCTGGGTGGCGTCAAGGGTTGCGGACACCTCCGGGGCTTCCAGGGTCCCTTTAGCGGTCACTTTTGCTTGAACCCAGCCTCGTGCCTTCAGGGCAGGCGGCAGCTCAGCCAGCACTATCCAGGGGTCTACTTTGAATCGTTCGATTTGCAGGGTCAGGTCAAGCTGCGGGTGGCCGCTGGTCGCCTGCAGGACTTTGCCGCTGAGGGAGAGCTTAGAGTCCCCGACAGCTAGGTGCATCCGTTTCACGGTGAGGGCTTGGGCTGCAGCATCGAATCCAGCGGCGACGTCCAGGCTGATGGGGGCCAGGGTAATGGTCTGAGGGGCGTTTCTTCCTGGCTTCTTCATCAGGTATTCAAGGGAGCCGTTGGTCAGACGGGCGCGTGAGATGACCAAGGAGAGCGGAAGGCCCCCCGCTTGCGTGGCACCGGCAGGGGGTGGGGCGGCTTTCGCTGCGGGCGCAGGTACCGCCGCTGATGGTGCCATCAAGTCCGAGAAGTTATAGGTCTTCCCGTCCGCTTCTCGGACGATCCGCACCTGGGGGTTGACGAGGGCAATCTCTCGAATGACGAGTTGTTTTTTCAGAAGTGGCCATAACGCAAACTTGACGACAAAGCGTTG
>JACPXA010000188.1 GCA_016196785.1 Elusimicrobiota bacterium | reverse complement strand
GCCGTCGCTCTGGGCTCAACCGTCTTGGGAGACGGCGGATCAACGCCTCCCTGAGCCATTGGAGGGTTTGGGCCTCCAAAGTAAACTGATACCGACCGGCGAATCGGGCGGCCCGAAAGATCCGTGTGGGATCATCCCAAAAACTCCGGGCATGTAAGACCCGGATCTTCAGTTGTTGTAAGTCTTGGAGGCCCCCTGTCGGGTCAAGGAGCTGTCCCCATGCTGAGGGATTCAGACCCAGGGCGAGGGCATTGATGGAAAAATCCCTACGCCAGAGGTCTTCCTCGATGCTTGCGGGACTCACCTGAGGCAGGGCGGCGGGGGTCTCGTAGCGCTCTCCCCTGGCAGTGGCGACGTCCAGGTGCGTACCATCTGGGAAGGTGAGAACAAAGGTCAAAAACTGGGGATGGGGAAGGACTGTGGCTCTCCAACGAGCTCCTAGGCGTCGGACCAGCGGTTCTGGATTACCCACCACCACGATATCAGGGTCACCGGACGGGTGTTTCAGCAAGAGATCGCGGACGGTCCCCCCTACCAAAAAAGCGTTCAGTCCCATGGCTTTAGCCTCACGACCCACTTGCCGTAGCCGAGGCAGCCACTGGGAAGAAAGTCCTCGAATCAGTTGGGTACCGTGCAACGTTGACAGGGCCATGGGATCACCTAGTGTAGTGGTTTTTCTCTAGCCTTGCAAGACGAGGGAGCCTATGTTACACTGAAAGTGGAAGATGCAAGCACACGCGAAACGCATTGTGCTCTGTGCCGGGGTGCGAACCCCGTTTGGACACCTGGCGAAAAGCCTAGCGGATTTTTCACCGGAGGACTTGCTCAGCAAAACCATCCGGGGTTTGCTTTCTAAAACCCCGCTGTACCCCCACGCGGTTGATGGCGTGATGATTGGCTGGGTGGGCCAGGGAAGCCACGCCCCAAACATTGCCCGCGTGGCGGTTTTGAACGCGGGCCTTCCTGAAAAGGCGCATGCCGTCACCGTGCAGGCCAACTGCGTTTCAGGAATGGAAGCCATCTGCTCAGCCGCCCGCCACATCCTGTTAGGGGAAGGCGCCCTGTATCTCGCTGGTGGGACTGAATCCATGTCCACGTTTCCTTACGCCATCCGTGGCAGCCGCCGACTCAAAGAGCTTCGGTCACTCGAGACGGTCAAAGCCAACTGGAATGAGCTGCTCAAGAACGGAAACATCATCCTTACCGATTGCATTGAAGAGGGACTCACCGATCCCGTGAAGCGCCTCAGCATGGCGGCTACGGCGGAGGTGTGTGCTCAGATGTATTCCATCTCCCGCGAGGCCCAAGATGACTATGCTTACGCCTCCTACGGCAAAGCCCTGAAGGCGGAGGAATCCGGTTTTTACGATACGCACGTGGTCCCCCTGGAACAGGATGGCCAGGTACTTCTCCGGCGGGATGAGTACCCCTATTTACGGGAGAACCTCGCCCACAAACCGGCATTGCTCGCGAAGGCTCCGCTTCTCTTTGACACGTCAGAATTCCGGATGAAGGATTTTTACGAGATGTTTGGGGAACATATCCTTGGCAAGCGCTTTGAGGAGGGGCGCACCCAGGCCACAGTCACCTTGTTCAACTCCTGCGCCCGTTCCGACGGCGCCGCCATTGTCATCGTCACCTCAGAACAACGGGCGAAAGATCTGAAACTAGAAATCTTGGCAGAGATCAAATCGTGGGCGTTCTGGGGTATCAATCCGGCGCACATGGGGGTGGGGCCGGCCTTCGCTACCGCGCTCGCGTTGGAACGGGCTGACCTTTCTTTCGATCAGATCGAGCAGATCGAGCTCCATGAAGCGTTTGCCGCTACCTGTCTGGCGATCTTCAAGGTGGGTCGGGAGAAGTACGGTCACCACTGGGAGACCAAATGGAAGGAAGGCAAGATTAACCCCTCCGGCGGCTCGATCCCGTTGGGACATCCCCTCGCCGCTACCGGGACCCGGGTCATCCTGAACCTCCTCTATTCCATGAAACAGAATTCCCACATCCGCTGGGGTTTGGCCACCGCCTGTGCCGCTGGAGGCTTGGGCGGTGCGATGATCCTCGAGCGCTACCACTAATTCTTCTAAGGGCGGGGGTGGTACTTTCGGTGGAGGGATTTGAGGCGGTCGCGGTCCACGTGGGTGTAGATTTGGGTCGTGGCGATGGAGGCGTGGCCCAGCATCTCTTGGATCGCTCGGAGATCGGCGCCTCCCTCCAAGAGGTGGGTGGCGAACGAGTGCCGCAAGAGATGGGGGCTGACCCGCTGATTAATGTTAGCCTGGTGCCCATAGCGACGCAGACGATACCAGCAGGCCTGCCGGCTCATGGATTGGCCCCGTTGTGAAATGAATACTGTGGTCGCGTTGGGGAAGCGTTGGCGTCGGATCTCGAGATATCGCTGGAGGGCAACGATGGCAGGGTGCCCCAACGGGATAATCCGTTCTTTCCCCCCCTTACCCATGACCCGGACCATCCCCACCTGAAGATCGAGTTGGCCGATTTCTAATTGCACCAGTTCGCTAACCCTCATACCGGTAGCGTACATCAGCTCCAAGAAGGCCCGATCCCTGACCTCCAAGAATCGCGTTCCTTGGGGCGCGGTGATCAACCGTCGAACCTCAGCCACTGACAGGACTGGGGGAAGGCGACGAACCAACCGAGGGGCATTCAGGGACAGGGTGGGATCTTGAACGGTGTGTCCTTCTGCCACGAGGAAGCGATGGAATCCACGAATCGCTTCAAAGGCACGAAAGAGGGAAGACGTCTTGAGCCTTTGACTTCGGCGGGCCCACAGGTAATCGGAGATGGCGGTCCGAGGGGTGTTCAGAGGGTTCAGTCGTTGGGTTTCGAGAAAGGCCAGATAGGTTTTAAGATCCCGTTGATAGGCCAATAGGGTGTTGGAGGCCAACCCCTTCTCAACCGCACAGTGTCGGAGAAATTCCTGTAGGAATGGGGTTCCCAATCCCTTTCCTAGCGCGAGCGATGGGACGGGCTTGACGCTCCGACTTTCGTCCCCTCCTTCTGTACCACGACTTCGCGCTCCTTTCTCCCCTCGATTGAGGCCTTCGAGGGCAGGCCCTCGACCACCGCGGGGGGCCCGCTCGAGGCGAGCAACTTGGCGCGAAGCGTCTGCTCCAATTGGTTGGTCAGCGTGGGATGCTCCCTGAGGAACGCCTTCGCACTCTCGCGGCCCTGCCCTAACCGCTCCTCACCATAGAGGAACCACGTGCCGGATTTTTCGATAACCCCGGCCTCCACCCCGACATCCAACAGGCACCCCTCACGGGAAATCCCTTCCCCATGCATCATTTCAAACTCCGCCTGCCGGAAGGGAGGGGCTATCTTATTCTTCACCACCTTGACGCGCACCCGGTTCCCCATCACTTGGTCACCCACTTTAATGGACTCCACACGGCGGATATCCAGCCGGAGTGAGGCATAGAATTTGAGTGCCAATCCTCCCGGGGTCGTTTCCGGATTGCCAAACATGACGCCGATCTTATGCCGAAGCTGGTTGATGAAAATCACACAGGTGTTCGTTTTTGAGACAATTGCCGTCAATTTGCGAAGGGCCTGTGACATGAGCCGCGCCTGGAGTCCGACATGCGGCTCCCCCATCTCACCCTCGATTTCCGCCCGGGGGACGAGCGCCGCGACGGAGTCCACCACCACGATATCAATCGCCCCGGAACGCACGAGCTTCTCGGTAATTTCCAGCGCCTGCTCGCCTGAGTCAGGTTGCGAGATCAGGAGG
>JACPXA010000180.1 GCA_016196785.1 Elusimicrobiota bacterium | reverse complement strand
TTGGAGGTGGA
Source organism: Elusimicrobiota bacterium (assembly GCA_016196785.1). Lineage (GTDB taxonomy): Bacteria > Elusimicrobiota > Elusimicrobia > 2-01-FULL-59-12 > JACPXA01 > JACPXA01. The sequence goes on along the minus strand of JACPXA010000180.1, from coordinate 9,683 downwards.
TGTCTCCCACCGTGAGGATATCTCGCACCAAGGGATCCGGAAGGGGGATCGGTTCGCTCCGATCCTGCGCTGGAAATTTGCCCTCGACCACCCCGACTAAGAAGACGATGTCGAACTCCAGACCCTTCGCTTTATGAAGGGTTAACACTTGTACCTCATCCGCGGCGACATCCACCTCGGAGGCCGGGGGATCGTCGCCCGCATGGACCAAGGTATCAAGGTACTCGACACAGGGGCCTACCCGGTCATACTCAGCGATGTCACTGAATCGCCGCACCTGCTCAAAGAACTGAGCGATGTTCTGCGCCTGCTCCACATCGCGGAGCGAGGCCTCAGAGCGCGCGAGCTGCGCCAGGATTCCACTCAATTTCAGAAAGAGGTAGAGCACCTCGCTGGCGGTTCGCTCCTGGGCTTCCTTCAAATAACGAACCAGATCGTCGCGTAACTTGGTCAGACTCGCTGCCCCCTCCGGTGAAATCCCCATCAACTCCGTCTCTTGCTCGAAACGCTGGAGGATGTCCATCAAGGGTCGTTTCGACTTGTACGCCAAGTGATCCAGGCGCGTGAGGTCGAGCGGTGGCACGCCATACAGCGGTGAACTGGCTAGATAATGGAGGCTGGCTGAATCATAGGGATCGGCAATCGTCCGAAGAAACGCCAGGAGCAGGCGGATCTCTTCCTTGGCATATAACCCGCTCGCCCCGGAAAACCGCCAGGGGATGCCCTGCCCGTTCAGCGCCTTGAGAAAGGGCGACGCGGTGTCATTGGCGCGGACCAGGATGGCGCAGGCCCGGTAGCGCACCTCCCCCCGCTGGACCTTATCCTGAAGGCTTCGGGCGACCGCTTCGGCTTCACTTGAGAGGGTGTCAAAGTGCTGATGCTGAATTGGCATCCCTCCCGCTCGCTGGGCATGGAGGCGCTTATCGAGGTGCTGTCGGACCTCCAGGCGCTCCGGGTTGTTATGCATGATGAGCCGATATGCGGCATCCAGAATCGCCTGGGTGGAACGGTAGTTTTCGGTAAGGACGATCTGACGAGCCTGGCGATACTGTTCGAGGAACTGAAGGATGTTCGAGAGACACGCCCCCCGAAACTTGAACACCGCCTGATCGTCGTCACCCACCACCACCAGGTTCCGATGTCGTGTGGCGAGTAACTTGACCAGCTCAAACTGTGCGTAGTTCGTATCCTGAAACTCGTCCACCAGAATATAGTTGAAACGCTCTTGATAGCTTTTCAAGATTGAGGGGCGCCGGCGGAACAGGTTGAGGGTTTGGAGCACTTGATCGCCGAAATCTACCAGACCTTCTTTCGCCTTCAGCACCTCATACGTCTGATAGGCCTCCGCTAACTCTCGCTGGCGGCGGGTTTCTTCCCGCTCTTCATCGGAATGGGCGTTGGCCTCTAACCGGGCTGCGTACGCCAGATACTCCTCAGGACTCACATCTTCATCTTTTGCCCTGGAAAAAAGTGCCAAGAGGGCATGGAGATACCGGGTGGGGTTCCCGAGCGGCCGATAGTGGTTCAAGGGGAGCTCAAAGAGATGTTGCCGCAGGAACACCGCCGCCTCCGGACGAGTAAGCACTTGGAAATCGAGTGACAGCCCAACCTCCAGCGCCTGCTCCCGCAAGACCCGGTCCCCAAACGCGTGAAACGTGGAGATCCAGACGTCATTGAACCCGTACGGGACCAACACATCCACCCGCTCTTCCATCTCCGCCGCGGCCTTGTCGGTAAAGGTCAGCGCGAGGATCTCGCGGGGGAGGGCTTTCTTCGTGGCAATCAGATGGGCGATGCGCCGGGTAATCACGCTGGTCTTCCCCGTGCCGGCTCCGGCCACGATCAACAGCGGCCCCGTATCATGCAGCACCGCCTCCCCCTGGGCAGGGTTCAACCCTTCAAGGATAGGATCATCTATCACGAGGGGCGAGGGGGCGGTTACCTCTGTTGCCTGTCTTCCGCCTCTCCCTCCTAGGGAGAGGCCGCGCGCAGCGCGGGTGAGGGTCCTTTGCTCCTTCATTCGCCGATGACCTTAATAACGACTCGTTTTTTGCGCTGGCCGTCGAATTCGGCGTAGAAGACCTGCTCCCACGGACCCAAATCCAGTTTTCCCTTCGTGATGGGGAGCACGGCCTGGTGGTGCATGAGAGTGCGTTTCAGATGGGCATCGCCGTTATCTTCCCCGGTACGATGGTGGCGGTAGTCCTTCCCAAAGGGGGCCAGTTGATCTAGTAATTCCATGAGGTCAGCCTTCAACCCATCTTCCTCATCGTTCACCCAGATGCCGGCGGTGATGTGCATCGCGCTCACCAGGCAGAACCCTTCCTTCACGCTGCTCTTGGTCACAATCTTTCCCACTTCATCGGTGATGTTGATAAGCTCGCGGCGGTCCTTGGTGCTAAACCAAAGATATTCGGTGGTGCTTTTCATGGGCGATCTACTCATTGTATTGTGCATCATTTTGGGCGACCAGACAATGGCGCCGACGGTCAACTTCCACGTTTAGATTTACTATAATTTTTGTGCCCATGAAAAATATTGTGGTATGGACGTGGGACTATGGCCGTGTGCGGGTAAACCCTAAACGAGACCCACAACGGACGGTATGGCTCCTCCAAAAACTCCTCGATCATGGGCTCTGGAAGGAGGTTCGCCGCTTCCCAAAATCGGTTATCCGTCGTGTATTACCACGATTAACACTGGCCCCAGAAACACGCAAGCTCCTCAAAATTGTCTGCCGTCCAACGACGTAAGAAAGCCGTCCTCACACCCCTCCAGACTGAACTGCTTGCCCTCCTCAGCCGGCTGCACCTCTCGCAACAGCTCATCTTCACTGGCGGTACAGCGCTCTCCGCGGTCTACCTTCAGCACCGGCTCTCTGAGGATCTCTACTTTAGCAGTGTCCGTGAACTGCCTCCCCATCAGTTTTGGCCCTGGCAAAAGGCCTTACAACGGCGGCGGTTACGACTGACTCGACAGGTCCATGGGAACCGGAGAATCTATCTCATTCAACCACCAACGACTCGCCATCCTCTGAAGGTCGAGTTCGTTTACTTCCCATTTGAACCGATTGAACGGCCTACCCACTGGAAGGGGTTACAGGTAGAGTCTCTCCTAGACATCGCGGTGAACAAGGTGCATGCGGTTTCAGAACGCCTTGAGTCTAAGGATTTCGTTGACTTGTTTTTTCTTTTTCAGGCGCTACCCCACCTCAAATGGCTGAGCTTGCTGAAGTGGGTTCGGCTGAAGTACGGGGTTCATATCGAGCCCTTGGCCTTAGCGGAGCGCCTACTATGCGTCCACTCCCTACAAACCTTCCCGCGTCTCCTTGTTCCACTTACTCGAAAGCGGTTACACCGTTTCTTTATCTCAGCCGCCCAACAACTGACCGCTGCGACGAGCTGGTTACGCTGAGCTGATACCCATCCTTCCGCTGTCCGATGATAACAGAGGCAGCGCGTCTTGCCACCCCATTGTGGTTCTTATCGGTGATGTTGAGGAGTTCTCGGCGCTGTTTGGTATTGAACCAGAGATACTCCGTGGCACTTTTCAACACCCTCCCCCCTAAGGATATTGTTCTCTATTGCCAGGTATTCTTATGCGGCTTCCCTATGGAGGTCCTTAGCCGCTTCATAAAGGTCCCAGGCGCTCTGGAGGTTCATCCAAAATTCTGGGGTGGTTTTCAGTACTTTGGCTAGCAAAAGCGCCGTCTCTGCCGTGACGCCTCGCCGACCGTTAATTAACGTGTTCACTCGCTGGAGAGGAACTCTCAGCTTCTCAGCCAATTCTACCTGAGTCATGTGTGCAGGCTCAAGAAACTCGTGGAAAAGAATTTCACCTGGATGGTTCGGACGTCGATACCTTGGGATCATAGCCGCTCCTCACTCAGTGGTAATCGGTCATCTTCACCTGACGAGCATTACCGTCAGCAAATTGGAACAGAATTCGGTATTGATCATTCACTCGTATGCTGTAAAAGCCCTTTAGGGTTCCCTTAAGAGCCTCAAGCTGATTACCTGGGGGGGCAAAAAGATCTTTCAGCTCATGTGCGGCGTTCAGCATATCTAACCTTCTCCTTGCAATCTTCCATAGCGAGTTCGGTATTTGCCGAGCGTCTCTCGAATTCAGTCCATGAAAGATGTCTCGAGTCGCTCCATCAGCGAAATCCCGGATCACCGATCCAGTATACTATCTTAACGGAAGACGTGCAAGAGAATAATTCCGGAAGTGATGTCGATGATCACATGGGGAACTGGAAGGTCAGAGAGCGTGCTGTCTTTGAAGACCAGCCCGGTGGCCCCAGGACAACCTCAATTCCAACGGGCTCACGAGGACGTCCTCAGGCAGAAGAGAATCTGCAGATCCCCAAAAGAGTCGAGGCACCCTGTCTTGCCATCCCATTGTGGTTCTTACAAGTTGACGGTGCCGTTCAGGCCAACCGCCAGTTCCAGTCAATAGCGCGGCAATCTCCTCGGCCAACCCGACGCCAATGAGTTGAGGCGAGCGAGGGATCACAAGTTTGTTCATCCCACGAATCCATCGGGAGAGGCCCCACCGGACCACCGCCGTGATGAGGATCGCCACGACGAGCGCTCCCACGACCCCCGCCAGCCCGCTGCTAGCGAGCACGCTGATCGAAGAACCCGCAAGGAAGGGGGACGCCAACCCCTGGACAGGGGTACGTGGGTCGGATGGCGCGGCAAGTTCAGCGTCCTGTGTCCCAGAAGGCCTGCCATTTTCTTTCTTTATGCCAGGCACCAGACCCCCCTTGGATAGTAAGCCGAGGCGAACCTCGTTATTTTTGGGAGGTAATATGTAACTGGTAATAACCTCTCGACCGGCTTGCCATTGTCCTGTCTGCACGTACCGCGCAAAAGCCATACCTGCGAGCATATGGCCAGCGATCATGCCGCGTAGTCTTATGTCATTTCTATCGCCAGGGACCAAGCGTGTGATGTTTTCATCCGTTAACGCTTCGCCGTTAGGATGACGGTAACCCAGTGCAAAAGCGTTCGCTTTGGATTGAAAGGTTAGGGGTCTAATCATAATCGCGTCGATCGCTTTTTTGAGGTTGGGGCCCTGTCCTAACGCCAGCAGATAAGCCTCCATGGCCCAGGGGATTGTCTCAGCTTTGGAATCATCATCCCATTGGCTATAGCCAATACCGTAGATATGCTGCAAGAAATGTATTGCTTCATGGGTAAAGGAGGCCCCAAATTCTGTTGCCAGGCTTCTGAACGGCCCTCGTCGGATGAACGGTCGCCACCGGCTGTTGTTTCTATGGACGACAAATCGGTCCCAAGAAGGCTCGTAATAGCCCGAGAAAATAATTTCCCCAAGCACGGCTTCTAGCACAGGGACTACTTTGCAGACTCTAAAATGGCTAATCAAATTCTCAGCAATCTTTTTCCGGAACGGCGATGTATCAATTTCTAAAAGATCAAGAAGTAAGGGAGATGCTCTCCGGGCAAATTTGATCAATGAACGACTGGGCCGCAAGGCTGCCCAGTTATCCTTCGTTTGTATAGGACGTACGGGCTCTCGTGGCTGGAGAGGCAAATTTCCTTCTAAAACTACCGTTAAATCGCTCAGAGAACGATGGCTGAATTGAGTGTGCCATTCGTCGGAGGATAGTTCCACTCGCTTAGGATTGGTTCGTTCGCCTTTTTCTTCCACTTGAATGCGTAAGTCGTCTAAGAGAGAGTTCGTGAGGAAGAGCTGCAAAACCGCTGGGTCCTTAATATTGAGGACCGATACCTTGAAGGGATGACTGTATGCCAATTGCCGAGCAAAGCGGAATAGCCACTGTATGATTGCTAACTGGATGTTCTGTCCCTGAAATGCAGGTCCGACCTCCAGATTGATGAGCTTAAAGGATTCTTGATTGATCTCAAAATTGAGATCACCAACCGACTCGTTTCCTAACAAGATTTCATAGTCGATTTCATCGGGGCGTCTCACAAAAGGCCTGAGAACAAGGAGGGACGAGGGTTTGGGTGTCAGCCAATCCTCTACCCCACGAATCCATCGGGGGAGGCCCCACCGGACCACCGCCGTGATGAGGATCGCTACAACAAGCGCCCCCACGACCCCAGCCAGCCCGCTACTAGCGAACACGCTGACCGAAGAACCCGCAAGGGAGGGGGACGCCAAACCCTGTACAGGGGTACGGAGGTCGGATAGCGTGGCGTTGGACGGTGCAGTTCCGGCAGCCGACTTGGGCCCTTTGTCGTGATGGCGGTTCGATCCATCGCCCCGTTGGGAGGGGCCCGACTTATGGAACACAATTTCCGTCTGCCCTAGATCCGCTCCGAACGTCTGGACCGTTCCGACTTTTTCAAAAATGTCGAGTAACGTCGTCATCGGATACGAAGAACCGGGGACGCGCAAATATGCGTAGCCACCTGGCTTGAGCATTCGGACCACCTCGCGCCCCAGATCCTCCAGCCCCGTATAGGGCTTGATGGTGACATTGGCCGCATAGAGACCATCGATAGAGCCGTCCTCGAACTGGCTCCGTAAATTCCTCGCATCAGCGTGGTAGAGCGCAATGCGTTGTGGGGAATGTTGATGATCCGCCAGATAGCGGGCAGCCCGTTCGACGCGTCGCTCCCACCATTTCGTGTTGACAAACTCCACCGCGTGGACGAAGTTCCACCCAAAGGTGTCTCGAGCCGCGATGATTTCTCCTGGGTTTTGGCCAAATCCGATCACCAGACCAACATGACCGCCTGGCCTCTCCCCCATCAACATGTGCAGTTTCTCCTTGGCCCCACGAGCTAACTTTATATTGCGCCATTGAGGCAGTCTCCACCACCCTAAACCGGGAAATCGAAACCTCCGATATACTGGATCCTTCGTCCAAGCAGGATTCTTCTGGATATCGCCTCGAATGAAGGCGCGCCAGGGTTCCTGGTCGCCAGCTGACACCGATGCATCCGCGGTGTGGCCGGTGGAGGCAGTCGGCGCGGTGGCGGGGTTGTTGGGTTTGGACTGCTTCGTTATTTCATGCTCAATAGCTTTTTTGATGGCGGCGGTATATTTCTCAGCATTCGGGTTGAGCAAACCATCGGGATATCTTTTCGCAAACAATGAATAAAAACCATCAGCGAATTCGTAGGGATTACTTTCATAACGTGTGATGGCTTCTTCCACACTCATCAGCTCAAAACCTGCCCCCTCGAAATAGGCCTCGGCACCACGCAGTATCCGATCCTGTTCTGCGCTTGGTAAGCGGTCAAAATCCGGATTGAGTTCCCTCGCTTTCTGCTTGATCGCTGCCACTTGTTGCTCGGTGAATTTACCTCCCGGATTGAATACATAGGCTTGCCAGAGTCGGCTTTTTTCGTCATTCGTTTCCAGAATCTGTTGCACCTCATTTTCTTCCAGCAAAATGATGTAGACCCTTTTCAGTTCCCGATTATGACCGATGGCAGGGTCATCGATGTCAATCTTGAAAGAACCGCGTTCAACTTCGACCGGGCGTAATCTTGGGTAGGCCAGAAGAATAGGCAATTCCTCAGAGATTTCCGCTTGAGCGGCCTCTTCATAGCTGCTGCCCGATTCAACATGTCCTCCCACACTCACATCCAACCGGCTCGCAAAATGTTTCATATTCAGGGCGCGCTTTTGAAACACGAGTTGACCGGTTTCTTTATCAACCAGAAGAATGGTGACGCTGCGGTGTTGGGCTCCAGTATTGTGTGCGTCATCCTGCCCAACCTGGCCAATCACATTGTTATCGTCATCAACTTCATCGATTCTTTTCTGGGGAGCAAGCAGCGCCGTAGAACGAGTCCTTGCTATAGTCGATAGCTCGCCCGTTGAGCCTGGCTTCTCGGCTGTCGCCACTGCTACCGGCTTTGCGAAGACATTGATAAACGGCAAAATAGTCCCGTTAACTTCCCAACTTCCACTCTGTTTGATTGAAACCACCTCGAATCCATTTTTTATCAACAGCGCGGTAAGGGTTCCCCCGGTGAAATAGAAGATATTATCGCGCCCGATGCGCAACATAACCTGCGCTGTTTCGGGAGTCAGATTGGAGTAATCGGGGGTTCGGACCACCAACAACCCGTCTTGCTTGACAACTCGGTGGGCTTTCTGAAGGAACCCATTCGGATCGCTAATATGCTGCAACACGTTGTAGAAGCTCAGGACATCCGCACTCTGATTGGCCACCTCCGCCGAGAGCCAGTCCGACTCGACCACTGGAATACCACGCCGTCGCAGCTCTGGAACAGCGTACCGGTTAAATTCCACAGCGGTGATGCTCCATCCGTGGCGTCTAGCTTGGTCCAAGGTCTCACCCGAACCCGCTCCAACGTCCACCCAAAGGCCTTTTCTCCCAGTCGTGTAAGTTTCCACATCCGCAACCCTACTTCTGGTTTGTTGGGATCGTTCGGGGTTATCAACGTACGAAGTCCCCGTATATCCAAACACACGCTCGGGCAATGTATTCCTGAAGAAAAAGGGCGACGAAATGATTTGTAACCACTTCGTCGCGTTCGGCTTTTGAGCTAGACGGATCAGCCCATCTTGTTCCGATTGCACGATGGGAAGTTCATACCCATCGATGACGTTATAAGCAATGATCCGACCTCCCGAATCTCCAGATATCGGAGAGATGCTTTTTTCAAGATCGTCCTCAGTAAACGGCTCCCAAATTTTGAGGTTGGAGAGCTTGACGGGTTCCGTAGCTCTGCCCATTGGTGCGTTAGGACGAGTTCCAGAGGATAGAGGTTTGCCTAATCCGGCTTCGCCCGGCTTGGTCGGCTTCTTAACCATGGCCCAGAACGGGAATTCTGGAAGGGCTGCGAGAACGACGATGAGCATCGGCCAAGTGAGTGAACACACGACGAGACCACCCCAGAGGACACCTCGCTTGGCTAGTTCATACGTTGTCCTCTCCCTGGGGTTGACGACTCGAGGGAGGGGTTTTGGGGTAGATGGAACGCCCAGCATCAGCTCGATGCGGCGCCCTGTAATGACGGCTGCTACGCGCGGCTGTCCAGATGCGGGAACGGATGGATTGACCCAAGCCACCAGCGGCATCCGGTGGTGTGTTCTCCGATCATGGAAGTCCAGAGTCAGACGAACGTGAAGATCCTGAATCGCCCCAGGATGCTCGGGGGAGACCGCGAAATCCTCAGGGCCAACTCGCGGGGTGGAAAACCCCGTCCACTGCCGAACGGCGTTGGGCAGACGTGCCGTCAACTGTTGGAAAGTCTCCCTTGACCGGCTTGAGAGGAGTTGTTTGACAACGGCGTTCACCACACTCAACGCCACCACATAGGCGGTGTGGGCGATTTGCCGTCGTCTTTCAGCTCGGAGGCGTGCTCGGACTCGCCGATCCCAGGCCTGCCCTGAGTCCTGGGTCTCTCGAACGGGGCGAAGGCCCTGTCCTGCACTCAAGGAAAGCACTGGGTCCTCAGGGATCTCTGCCGTCAGATGGACTCGTTTTAAGGAGAGCTGGTCGCCGAAGAAGAGGCGCTCAAGTGGCGTGGGACCGGCTCGGAAGACGGCGAGTGGCTCGTGGGTAGGCGGGACCCGCGTAATGCGAGGGGTGATCACTAGGTAGCCGACCTGGCGCTGGCGGAGCAGATGGGTGATCCCCGGGGTGTGGAACCCTCCGGCGACTAGGACCGCGAGGGAGGGTTCACCCTCACCCCCACCCTCTCCCA
>JACPXA010000179.1 GCA_016196785.1 Elusimicrobiota bacterium | reverse complement strand
CCCTCTCCCTAGAAGGGAGAGGGAAAAAGGGAAGCCAACTCCCTTCTCTTTTGACCCACGATGAGAGGAGAGGAGAAAATTAAACCAGCTCCATGTTTACGGGCATTATAGAAGCGACGGGACACGTAGAAGGACAGCGGGAGGGTCATCTGACGCTGATCGCGCCGTTCACGGATATCCACCGGGGAGATAGTCTTTCCGTGAATGGTGTCTGTCTCACCGTCACCCGGGTGGCGCCAGGCCCGCGCCGGAGGAAGCGGCTCACCTTCGACGTCTCGCCAGAAACGAAACGCGCTACCAACCTTGGGAAGCTCTCGGCTGGCCGATGGGTTAATCTCGAACGGCCGCTCACCCTCAACGAGCGACTGGCCGGTCATCTGGTGCAAGGGCACGTGGATGGAACCGGTACTATTCAAGAGATCCTGCCCCAAAGGAACGCCTGGCGGTATACCATCAGGACCCCGCGGAAGTTGCTCAGCTACCTCGTCCCGAAAGGGTCGGTCGCCATTGATGGGATCAGCTTTACAGTCGTGGAGGTTCGTCCCCAGGCCTTCACCGTCTGGGTCATTCCCTACACCGCCACGCAAACCGCGCTAAAGTTTGCCGCGGTGGGGGACCCGGTGAATCTTGAGGTGGACCTCATCGGCAAGTACGTCAAACAGTATGTCTATGCGCTTCGTAACCATTCCTGACGCCATCAAAAACTTTCAGCGTGGCAAGATGGTCATCGTAGTGGATGACCAAAGCCGTGAAAACGAGGGTGACCTCGTGATGGCAGCGGAGAAGGTCACCCCACAAGCGATCAATTTCATGGCTAGGTATGGCCGCGGGCTCATCTGCCTGCCCATCGTCGGAAAGCGGCTCGATGCACTGCATGTGGACCCCATGGTGGAGACCCCCCGGGAGCTCCATGAAGCGGCGTTTACGGTCTCCGTGGACGCCAAACGGGGAGTCACGACCGGCATCTCCGCGCATGATCGGGCGAAGACGATTCTGACGATCTTGAACCCTCGGACCAAACCGGAAGACCTGTCGCGCCCCGGTCACATCTTCCCCCTGCGCTACCGGGAAGGCGGCGTCCTGGTCCGCGCAGGGCATACGGAGGCGGCGGTGGACTTCGCCTCGCTCGCCGGGCTCTATCCCGCCGGCGTCATCTGCGAAATCATGAATGAAGACGGAACGATGGCCCGGCTCCCGCAACTGGTGCGGTTCGCCCAACGCCATCATCTGAAGATCGCCACGATCGCCGATCTAATCCAGTATCGCCGGCGAACCGAACGGCTGGTCCGGCGGCTCGTCACGACCCAACTGCCCACCCGCTATGGCGACTTCACCCTCCACCTGTATGAGGATGTCCTCTTTGAAGAGCACCACGTCGCCCTCGTGCTGGGAAAGGTCGCCGGTCAACGGAACGTGATGGTCCGCGTCCACTCTTCCTGTTTCACCGGGGACGTCCTGCATTCCCTCCGCTGTGACTGCGGCGATCAGCTCCACCGCGCGATGGAGATGATCGCCCAGGCAGACCGAGGGGTACTCCTCTACATGCATCAAGAAGGTCGCGGGATTGGACTGACGAATAAGTTGCATAGCTATGTGCTGCAAGAGCGCGGCCTCGACACGGTTCAGGCCAACCGGGCCCTGGGGTTCCAGCCGGACCTACGGGAGTACGGGATCGGCGCACAGATCCTGGTGGACCTGGGGCTGTCGCGCATTCAGCTCATGACCAATAACCCCCGCAAGATCGTGGGCTTAGAGGGGTATGGTCTGTCGGTGACGCGACGGATCCCTATCGAGGTGTCGCCCACCGCGCATAATCGTCTGTACCTCCAAACCAAAAAGCGCAAGCTCGGCCATCTATTGCAGGTCGTCAAGTGACCCCGAAAATTGGTATTGTGGCCTCTCGATTCAATGAGATGGTCACCCACCGACTCCTGAAAGGCGCTCTGGCGACCCTGCGCCGGCATGGGATTAACGGGAAGCAGGTGGAGGTGGTGTGGGTCCCTGGGGCTTTTGAGATCCCCCTCGCCGCCCAGCACATGATCCGGCATCGGAAACCCGCGGTGGTCATTTGTTTAGGGGCGGTCATCCGGGGAGAGACCCCCCACTTCGAGTACATCTCACAAGCCGTTTCCCAGGGGATGATGCGGGTGGCGCTTGACACCGGCGTCCCGGTCATCTTCGGGGTACTGACCACCAACACGGTTCGGCAGGCCATGGCTCGCGCGGGTGGGAAGATGGGCAATCGTGGAGCCGATGCCGCTCTAACCGCGCTCACCATGATTCAACTCCTCACACGGGTGTCCGGTAACAAATGACTCCCGTTAAGGAATTGAAATCCCTCCCCGCCTCCCTTTTCCAAAGGGAGGAGCGCCGAAGAATGGGTGCGATTTAAGTGGGAGCGAGACGAGTCGCGCGGGAGTCGGCGCTCCAGATGCTCTACCTCTCGGATGTGGCTGGCGTCGAGGGTCAGGACGCGGTACAGGCGGTATGGTCCGCGTTCAAGGCGCCGCCGGCGGTGCAACAATTCGCCAATGACCTCGCCCTGGGGACCCTCCGCGAACGAAACACCATTGACACCTTCATTGTAAAGTATACGGAGCACTGGGAGCTCGCTCGGATGGCGGCGGTGGACCGGAACCTGCTACGGCTAGCGACCTTTGAGCTGCTGCATCAGCTGGAGACCCCTGTGAGCGTGATCATTGATGAAGCCATTGAGATTGCGAAAAAATTCTCCACCGCCGACTCCGGCAAATTCGTTAATGGCATCCTCGACAAGATCAAACTGGAACGGGCAAAGGGGGCGTCGGGGGCAGTGGCCAAAACCGAACGTCCGAGTGGAGAAATTCTGGGAGGCGGGGCGGGGGTGGGTGGAGTGAAGCCTTTTGGCTGAGCCGGGATGAACCATGAAACAACGAGATAAGACCCTGGCGGCGAAGCCAAAGTGGAGCGAGCCCTCAAGGCGAGCGTCTTCACGGAATCCCACCTCCGCCTCGCCTCCCCCTCGGGCTGAAGCTCAAAAGGTGCTAGAACGGCTCCGCGAGACGATCCGACACCACGACTACCGCTACTACGTCCTCGACCAGCCGGAGGTAAGCGACACCGAGTACGATCGCCTGATGCGCGAACTGATCGCGCTGGAAGAGCGGTTCCCCGAGCTCAGAACCCCCGACTCCCCCTCGCAACGGGTGGGGGGACAGCCGGTGGAGGGGTTTCCCACCGTCGCGCACCGTGTCCCCATGCTTTCATTGGGGAACGCGTACACCGCGGAGGAGCTTCGGGAGTGGGATCGTCGGGTCAAGAAGGGCCTGGCTGGGGCCTCCTCTAGGAGCCTGAGCAAGAACTCTTCTCGCCCGTCATTCCCGCAAGTCGTAAGCGGGAATCCAGAGACGTTAACGACACTGGATCCCCGCTTTCGCGGGGATGACAAACTAATTGCTCAAGCTCCTAGCCTCGTGGCGGAGCTCAAGATTGATGGGGTGGGAATCGCACTGACCTATGAGGGGGGACTCTTAACCCAAGGGGCGACGCGGGGGGATGGCCTCACGGGCGAGGACGTCACCGCCAACGTCAAAACGATCCGTAGTATCCCGTTACGGCTGTCGGGCACCCCCCCGCCCTTCCTCGAGGTGCGGGGGGAGATCTACATGACCCGTGAGGCCTTCCATCAGTTCAACAAGGCCGCGGCGGAGCAGGGGGAGGAAACCTTTGCCAACCCGCGCAATGCCGCCGCAGGGAGCCTCCGGCAAAAAGACCCCCAGATCACCGCCAAGCGGCCGTTGGGATTTCTCGCCCACTCCTATGGATGGGTCGAAGGGCTCACCGTGAAGAGCCACTGGGACTTCCTCCAGGCCTGCCAGCGGTTTGGGCTCCCCATCACCCCCCATGCGAAACGGTGCGCCGATATTGAGGAGGTCATCGCTTACTGCCAGACCTGTGAGGCGAAACGGGACAGCCTCCCCT
>JACPXA010000176.1 GCA_016196785.1 Elusimicrobiota bacterium | reverse complement strand
GAATATGGAAGGCATGCGTGCCGGGAGGCAGGCCCCAGAGTTTCAGGGCGATCCGGACCCCGCCGGGGACTTCGGTCAGGGTGGCGGTCCCAACCGCTTTGCCCTCAGAATCGACAAGCTGGGCCCTGGCGCCCGTCAGAAAGATCACGGCCAAGGCGAGTGGAAGCGCTTTTCTGATCATCGGAAAGACCCTCCTTGTGGGGTGGTACAATCATTTTAATGCGTTTTGCCTGCAGCATCACTGAAGAAAAGGATCCTCTCAAGGCCGCCGGGTGCTGAGCGGCCCCCTCCTCATGGGCTGCGCGGGCGGGGAGATTTCCTGATTCGGCTTCTTCGTAAAACAAGAGGGGCCACAGCAAAGTGCTGTGACCCCTTTCCTGTTAGAAGAATTTGCGGGGGGCCGATTTGAACGGCCGACCTTCAGGTTATGCGTACCACTTCGGCTTTCGCCGCCCCCCCACGTTTTGTTTCGCTTTTGGCGAAGACAAAACGAAACTTGGGGGGTTTGTGGTCTGGACTATCCCTTCATCCGCCGATGTTTTTGGCGGAGCCCGCCGTTAATGTCCAAAGCATTCATAGGCGTAGGCGAATTTGGCGGCCATGGAAGGGATTTGTGGTATATACGACCTTACCAACGCCCAAATCTTTTTGCTGTTCTCTACATTGAAGTGGCATCGGTAATATTCCCTTCTCTCCCCATTTCTCATCCGCCTCTCGGGATTGATGAGGCCTGTAATCCCAAAAACGGATGAGAGGTGGCCTAACAATCTTTGGACCTCTTCCAGCGAAAAACTATGCGTTGCGATTGTGAGGCTTGGTTTCAGGTAATAAACGGATCCATCCCGGTGGAACTTTTTCCGCTTCCGAACGCTGCCATCGTCACACAACAACATTGCTAACCCAACCGGATGATCCATGAACCTGACTTTTGGGGTAAGGCTCCTTTTCCCATCCTTACTAAACCAACGGCTTATAACCCTTAGCCTCCCGCCGGCAGTAAAGGAGAAAAGGTGTTTCATCCCTCCCCCGTTTGGAGATACGTGAATGACAGGTTCTTTAATCCCAAACAACCTGACGAATTCATCACGTTTCCACGCAACTAAATCAGCCTGTTTCTCGCTGTGCGAAATGGTCCATTCGACTGTCGAGGCCCGTTTCGCCTTTCGCCTTACATACGCATCTCCTAAAATCATCCCGACAAGGAATGACCTTGCATAGGAGATGGTTTCTTGGCCCTTCACAACAGGACCTCTGTCCTCTGCTTTGAACACAGTCTCTACACCTCCCTCGTGCCACCGGCACAAGGTTTGGCTCGGGATTCCCAGCCTGCCTGTCCGGCAGGCAGGTGAAGGGTTCCCCGACTTTGACGGGTATTGCCTCAGCCGTCACCGGCTGAGCGGCCCAGCAAATGAGCCTGACGAGCTACCAGACTGCTCCACCCCGCGGGGTTATTATACCCTTAAGGAGGGATTATCTCGAGGAATTCTTCGTCGAAGAGCTCTTCCGCGCCGCGGGCTTCTCTTCCTTGAGGCGGACCACCGTCTCGCCGGGCCGGACAAACCCCAGCTCGTTCCGGTAGATCGCCTCCGCGTAGGAAGGGTCCTCCCGCAGGCGGCGGGCCTCTTCAATGAGACGCTGGTTCTCGAGCTTGAGTCCGCCGATCTCCGACTTGAGCGCCCCCTCCCCGGACCGGAGCTCGACCCATCGGATGAAGCCGGGCCCGTAGAGGAAGAGGGCCCCGGCGAAGAGGGCCCCGGCGATCAGGAGGATTTTCCGAGGGGCCATTGGGTTCCCGCGTAAAGGGCCTTCTTCCCCAGCCCCTCCTCAATCCGGAGGAGCTCATTGTACTTGGCCACCCGCTCGCTTCGGGAAACGGAGCCGGTCTTGATCTGTCCGGCTGAGGCCGCCACGCTCAAATGGGCGATTGTCGTGTCCTCGGTCTCGCCGGAGCGGTGGGAGATCACCGTCCGGTAGCGGGCCTTCCTGGCCATCTGGATGCAGGTGAGGGTTTCCGTGAGAGTCCCGATCTGATTCACCTTGATGAGGACGGCGTTGGCGATTTTCTTGGCGATTCCCTTCTTTAGCCGGTCGGGGTTCGTCACAAAAAGGTCGTCCCCGACGAGCTGAATCTTCCCCCCCAACGTTTTCGTCATCTGGGCCCAGCCGGACCAGTCGTCCTCCCCCAGCCCATCCTCGATGGAAACGATCGGGTAGCGGGAGATCCAGCGCTGGTAGAGTTCGATGAGCTCTTTGGCCGGAGCGTTGGTGATCCCTTCCGCCTTCATCGAATACCCCTGCGCACCGGCGAAGGTGCTCGATGCCGCGTCCAGGGCGATCATCAGATGCTTGCCCGGCTTGTAGCCGGCTTTCTCGATCGCCTCGAGGACCACCTGGATCGCCGATTCGTTGCCCTGCCTGCCGGCAGGCAGGGAAGAGAGCCGAGGGGCGAAGCCCCCCTCATCCCCGACGGCGGTGGAGAGCTTCTTCGCCTTGAGAAGCCCCTTGAGGGCCTGGAAAACCTCCACCCCCATCCGGAGGGCCTCCCTGAAGCTTGGAGCCCCCACCGGCATGATCATGAATTCCTGGATGTCGAGCCCGTTGTCGGCGTGGAGGCCACCGTTGACGATGTTCATGAGGGGAATGGGGAGGAGGTTCGCCTTCGCTCCGCCCAGGGCGCGGTAGAGGGGCTCTTTCTTAAGAGCCGCGGCCGCCTTCGCCGAGGCCAGCGACACGGCCAGCAAAGCGTTCGCCCCCAACCGGGATTTATTGGCCGTCCCGTCCAGCTCGATCAGCCGGGCGTCCAAACGGGCCTGCTCGTAGGCGTCCATTCCCTTCACCGCAGGAAAAATCACCTTTTCCACAGAAGAGAGGGCCTTGAGGACCCCTTTGCCGGCGTACCGTTTGGGATCGCCGTCCCGGAGCTCCCACGCCTCGTAGCGGCCGGTAGAGGCGCCGCTGGGGACCGCCGCCCGGCCCAGCGCCCCCGAACCCAGGAGAAGATCCACCTCCACCGTCGGAAGGCCTCTTGAGTCGAGGATTTCCCGGGCCGATACCGTCCGGATCGCTGAGGGTTTCACCGGATGAACGCCCTGCGGCCGGCCACCTTGACCCGGCCGGAGAGGACCCGCTGAATCGCCCTGGGATAAAGCCGGTGCTCCACCCGGTGAATCCGGGCGAGGAGGGTCTCCTCCGTGTCGCCCTCCATCACAGGGACCGGCTCCTGAAGGAGGACCGGGCCGTGATCCACTTTCGAGTCGACCAGGTGGACGGTCACGCCGGTCACCTTGACGCCGTGCCGCAGGGCGTCCCGCGCGCCGTGACAGCCCGGGAAGGACGGAAGGAGAGCGGGATGGATGTTGAGGATTCTTCGGGCGTACCGGCGGACGAACCAGCCGGAGAGGATCCGCATGAAGCCGGCCAGCACGATGAGCTTCGCCCCGGAGGCCTCCACAATGCGGGAGAGGGAGCGGTCGAACGCCTCTTTGGAGGAAAAACGCCGCGGATCAATCACCACCGTCGGGATCCTGGCCGCCCGGGCCCGAAGGATGGCGACGGCTCGGGGGTTGTCGCTGACGACGACGGAGATCCTCGCCCTCAAGCGGCGGCTCCGGACCGCCTCGATGATCGCCTGGAGGTTGGTCCCCTGTCCAGAACAACAGACGGCGATGGCTGGGACAGGCACGGCGGGGGCGACGTCAGCTCGTCAACTTCTGGATCTTCGATTCCAGCTGCGACTTGGGTTGAACTCCCACCACCCGGTCCACCTCCTGGCCCCCTTTGAAGAAGATCAGGGTGGGGATGTTGAGGATCCCGAACTGCGCGGCCAGTTCCTGATGCTCATCGACGTTCACCTTTCCGACGGCGAGCTTGCCTTGGTACTTCACAGCCAGCTCATCCAAAATCGGGGCGACGGCCCGGCAGGGGGCGCACCAGGAAGCCCAGAAATCGAGGATCACCGGGACTTTGGACTGAAGGACCTGGGATTGGAAGTTCGTGGAGGTCACGTTGACCGCTGCTTCGCTCATAAAAATAATTATATCATCTTTCGGCGGAGAATCAGCAGGCACAGACCCGTTGCCGCAAAGATCCCCCCGACGCTGCCCAAGAGGGCCTCGCGTCCTCCGCGCTCGGCCAGCCACCCGGAAATGAGCATCGATCCGATGAGGCTTAAGTTCACCACCACCCCGAGGGAGCCGAAGATCCTTCCATGCAGGCGCTCCGGATGCCCTTCGTGGACCAGTGTGTTGGTGACGATCCCCACCGGAGAGATCCAGAATCCCAGAAGAACCCCCGCCGCGCAGGCGCCGGCGCCTGATTTCAAGCCGGCCACCGCCGCCACAAAGGCCCACAGGGCAACCCCGCAGCCCAGGAAGGAAAGCCCCAGGACCAGGCGCTTGGGGCGATTCGTTCCCCACCGCCCATGCCCCAGCGATCCCAACAGCATCCCCACCCCCAGCCACAGAGACAAAAATCCGAGGTCCTTGGTCAGCGAATGGAGGTGCTCCTGGACCAAAACCGTGGCCACGACGAAGCTCGAGCCGGCCCCTCCCATGAGGAGGCCCAACAGCCCGGCCACCCGCCGGGTCTGAGGATGCCTCCAGAGCTCCCGCATCCCCTCCGCCACCTCGCGGAAGATCAGCCTCAGGGAAGCGGACTTCACCTCCCGGACTTTCCTGGGGCGGAGAACCGGCGCGATCGCCAAGGCGGAGAGGAGGTAGCTGGCCCCGTTGACCCAACAACTCCGGCGGACCCCCACCCATTCGACCAGAAGAGCCCCCACCAGCAAGATCACCATCGAGCCGATCATCCCGGAGGCGGTGAACAGGGCGTTCGCCTGGGCGAGCTTGCCGGGGGCCACCAGGTCCGGAATGATGGAGAGGCGGGCCGGAACGAAGAAGGTCGCCACGGCGAAGATCATGAAGACCGCCCCGTAGAAGAAACCGCTTTCGGGTAGAAAGATGATCCACGGCAAAGCGAGGATCAAGAAGGCCCGGATGAGGTCGCAGGTGATCATCGTGCGCTTCCGGTCCCAGCGGTCCACGTACACCCCGGCGACCGGATTGATGAGGAGGGCCGGCAGCGAGGTGGCCACGAGGACCTTGGCGAGGGTGAGGGGAGAGCCGGGGGCGTGGATCGTCACCAGCGCCACGAGCACCAGCTGCGTCAGCCGGTCTCCGAATTGGGAGCACAGCTGCCCCAGCCAGAGAAACAGGAAATTCCTGTTGGCAAGCAGTGAGAACAACGGGGGCTCCTTCCTGTGATAGGGGATGATATCATAGGGCCCCCATGAAAAAGGAGTGCGTTTTGATCTGCTGGAGCGGCGGCAAGGACAGCTCCCTCGCCCTGCAGGCCGCCCTCCAGGACCCCGCCCTGGAGGTGGGGGCGCTTCTGACCACCGTCACGGAGGGCTACGAGCGGATCAGCATGCACGGCGTGCGCCGGGAGCTCCTTCTTCAACAGGCGCGGGCCACCGGCCTTCCCCTGGAGGAGGTCCGGATCCCGGTCGGCTGCGTCAACGCCGCCTACGAAGAGGCGATGCGCGCGGTTCTCACCCGCTACCAGGCGCGGGGGGTTTCCCGGGTGATCTTCGGAGACCTTTTCCTTCGGGAGATCCGGGAGTACCGGGAGAAGAATTTGGCCCGGATCGGAATGAGCGGGATCTGGCCGCTCTGGCTGAAGGATACGAAGCAGCTTGCCCACGACTTCATCGGGGTGGGGTTCCGGGCGATCCTCGTCTGCGTCGACCCGAAGCAGATCGATCCTTCCTTCTGCGGGCGGGAGTTCGATGAAGCGCTCCTCAAGGACCTTCCCTCAAGCGCCGATCCCTGCGGGGAAAACGGGGAATTCCACACCTTCGTCTACGACGGGCCGATCTTCCAGAAGCCCATCCCTGTCAGGCGGGGCGAGATCCTCGAGCGGGACGGCTTCTGGTTCTGCGACCTTCTCTCAGAAAGAGCCGCCGAGAGGATTTGAACCTCCGACCCCCGCTTTACGAAAGCGGTGCTCTACCGTTGAGCTACGCCGGCATAGGAAAAATTATTATAACCGTTCACCACAACCCTTGTCAGCGCGTTGTTTCCGGAATCAGATGTGCCGGTTCTTCTAAAATGTGAAGGATCTTCTTGGCACAATAAACCCGATTTCGCTCAGCACCACTAATCTCCGTAACGATCTCCAATTTCTCTAATTGCTCTACGGAGCGCTGGACTGTTGTGAAAGCCACTTTCAGCTGTCCAGACGCTTTCTTCAAGGTCAGGTAAGGATTGGCTGCAAGTAACTCGATGATTCGGCCGGGCAATTTTGATTGGCTATTGGCCACGGCTTTTCGCCAATTTCCTAAAAGCCCGTTGATCCGATCCGCCCGTCCAAGCGCATCTTCGGATTGGCGCGCGACCCCGTTTAAGAAATAGTGCAACCATTCAACCCACTCACCGCGTTCAACGACCCCGCGCAAACGATCGTAATAATCCCGCCGGGTTGCCTCGAAAAAAGCGCTGAGATACAACAAGGGGGCAGGGAGAATTTCCCGTTCGATGAGAAAGAGAATGATAAGCAGCCGACCCACGCGCCCATTACCATCGAGAAACGGATGGATCGCTTCAAACTTGGAATGGATCATTCCCGCTTGAACCAAGGGAGGCAACGACCGATCCTGGAGGAATTTCTCCCACTCCCCAAGGCAACTCATCAACTCCGAAGGAGGCGGCGGAACATACACGGCATTCATCAGTGTGCATCCCGGTGGACCAATCCAATTCTGCGAACGTCGGAACTGGCCGGGCGTGGCATGACTGCCGTGCACGCCTTTCATCAACTTCTCGTGGAGCTCCCTTGTCAAGCGCAACGACAGCGGCAACGATTCCAGGCGTTTGATGCCGTATTCCAGGGCAACCACGTAATTACCCACCTCGCGCAGGTCGTCAGGAGATCGCTCGACTGCCGCCCCGGCCTCGGCGGCCAGGATCTCCCCCAGGGAAGAATGAGTTCCCTCAATCCTGCTGGAAAGGACTGCCTCGCGGCGAACAAACGGCCGGATCAGCAGATGGGGGTTTGGTAGCCGTATCCCTTCCCCTGCCAGTTTCCCGATCAAACGGTCAGCGTCTGAGAGGGCTCGGGTCAGCTCCGGCGTCCAGTTGAGCTTTGGCGGCAGCGGATCCGGGAT
>JACPXA010000175.1 GCA_016196785.1 Elusimicrobiota bacterium | reverse complement strand
GATTTCCCGATCGTCATTCTCGACCGTGACGACAAACTCGATAGGGTCGCCCACCTGCCGGGGGAGCAGCGCAAACGGGATGGCGAGCTCCACCACGCGTTTGGCCGCCACTTGGGTGAGCGATTGCGTCTTGATGACTGACCCCTGAGCGTCCTTCTCGTGGAGCTGTAACTCGCACCGCTCGGGTCCCAGGATCCGGAGGGTGACCTCCCAATTGGTGGGTTCAAGGAAGATGATCCGGAACCGGAGGTGGGCGAGATACGGGTCTTCGATTGGCAGCCGAAGGTCGAGACGCACAAAGAGGGATTCCAGGTCGAACCCATAGTACAAGGCCGACACCAGATGGGTTGCCTGCGCCATGGCCCCGCCCGTCGGGCCCACCTGGTACGATCCTGCCCCCTGCCACTCGAAGTAGTTCGTAATATGGCCGTCTACTTTCGGGGTCACAAAGTCGGTTGGCGGTTTGACCGCTCGCCGCCGTTCTCGACCCTTGATGGCGACGTAGAGCTCGTCTGGGACCTTCAAGCTGAGCACGGTGTACACATTCATCAAGTGTTTCCGAAACAGGGAGTCAAAGATATCATCATGGCTTGACGAGAATTCTTCCCCGTACCACCAGTACCAGTCGCTTCCTTCGGCGATGTAGATCTCTTCCCAAGCGGTTTGGACATGCGAACTCTCTTGCTGGTCGGGGTGCGCGCGGAGGTACTCTTCCACCGCCTGCCGAGCCTTCACCAGGAGGTCCCACGCGCGGTTATCTTCTTTGTGGCCGATCCAGATGGCAAAGTTCGCGTTGATCCACGACCCAGCCCAGAGGGAGGGCAGGGTCGTTTGCGGAGGGTGCTCTTGGAGGAATTCCGAGACCGTGACGGTTCGGAGGAATGGATCTGTGGATAATGCCTTATACAACTGTCTCAGAAACTCCTGCCCATCCTGCCGGTAATATTCCCAGCAGTTTTCGCCGTCGAGGACGATGGTGACCAGCGGCGCTTTGGCCTCGTCCGGTTTGATGCCGAGCCGAATGGCGTGGAGCCGCTTCAGAAAATCATTCACCGCAGCCTGTGGCTCCCACGAGGCGTAGACAAACCCAATCGCGTCAGCCAGGGAATGGTCCCGGAAGATCATCTGGAGTGAATGCCCCTCACTGTCTACCCGGTACGCCTGGTAGAGTAGGTCATGGGACGCGTTGGGAGGCAGGGAATGGAACAGCACCCCTTCATCGGCGGCGATCCATTGAATGCCCGCTTGAGCCAAGAGCGGGACCACGCGGTCCGACACGCTGCCCTCTGGAGGCCACATGCCGGCTGGTTTTCTGCCAAAGATCCGTTCGTGGTACCCGATGGCTTTGGCAACTTGTTGCCGTGCATCCTCCGGATGCTGAAACCGTAGTTTGGGCAGAGACAAATTGGGCAGGGCTGCTCGGGCGACCGTCGTATCGCACAAGAGCGGGAGAATCGGATGGTAAAACGGGCTCGTCGTGAGTTCCGCTTGTCCCCGTGCCATGAGCTCCCGGTGTTTGGCAATGACCAACCCGCAGATCTCTCGCTGGAGCGCGATTAAGCCGGCCTTATCCTCCTCCTTGAAATGTTTGCCCTTCTCATACAGCTCACGAACCAGGGGGGCATGCTCCCGCCAATGGGGATCCATCCAGGCGAGGTTGAACCACACCTGGAGATCCCGGTAATCCTGCTCATGGAAATATCCCTGCACCCGGGTAAGCTCCGACTGCCAGACAAACCGCCCGCGCCGTTCCAAGAGCTCACGGTACCGGGGTTGTGGGTAGATCATGGTCTCCCAATTGGCCATGAAAAAGTACCTCAACAGGAAGAGCCGGTCTTCGAACGACAGGTCCCCTGCCGGTTTCAGGCTCACCTCTAGGAACGGATCCGTGGCTTTGCCTGAGGCGTAATCCTCTAACTGGATGAGGAGCGAGGGGACGAGGTTGAACGTCACGCGGATGGCGGGATACTCCTCCACTAACGCGGCCATGTCGTAGTAGTCCTTCGTGGCGTGCAGCCGAACCCATGGGAGCTCATACCGGTTAGCCAGGACATCTTTGTAATACGGTTGATGCTGGTGCCAGAGGAAGGCGACGGATAGGATGGTGTCGCGAGACACTGTACTAAAACCGGGCGGAGGCTTCTAGGGAGAGACGATTGGAGCCACCCGGCGATGCCTTTCCTGCTTTGTTGGCGGTCCCGGCAAAGAAGTTCGCGTAGACGAAGCGTAGATCGGCGAGTTTACTGATGCGGTAGGCAACGGTGACATCCACCTCGGTCCCCAAGCCGTTGTCCGAGGTGCTGGCGGCGCCGGTCTGTTCCATGGAAGTGAAGATGTAGTAGAAGAAGCCGAACGTGGCCCCGAACCGTGGGATCAATTCTCCCCCTCCGCCGAAGACGCGCACCCCCGAATGCCCTGTGGGTAAGCCGCCAAGCACGTCATACAAGCTCGCGCCGTAGTATTCTCCGAACCCGTGGCGTTCCAGGCCGTCGAATTGGTGTCCGAAGCTCGGACGAAAGGCCTTATCATTCCCCCCGCCATCATCCCCCGAGGCTTGGCCGAACACCCCGGAGAGCTTCATCTCCCCCAGTTTGGGGTGCTCCGCCGCGAAACCGCCGGTGAACAGAACGGCCACCCCGCCCAGCTTAGGATTCCCCTTGGTGGGATCTTTTTTCTCCACGTTTCCCCGTTGAATCGCAACCTCCCCCTTATAGAACGCCCCTTTAAGTTGACGGTCCATGCGGAGGTCCAAGAAATAGCGGCTGATGGAGTTCGTATCATCTCCCGTCACAGGGTTGGGATGTTTGGTGCCGGAACGATCCCGCTCCCACAGCCACAGGAATTCCCAGAGATAGGTACTGTAGCGGACGTTCGCTAACGCCCCGTACACATCGAGATCGCTGT
>JACPXA010000191.1 GCA_016196785.1 Elusimicrobiota bacterium | reverse complement strand
GTCCATGCAGCGGGCTCCCTGCTGGCGGAGGCGCTGCTCCGGCATGTGGTAATGAAATTCCCCCCAATCCCGGATCCGCTCTTCCGGAGACCGATCCGCTGGCAATTCACGTTGGTATTCTAGAAATCCTGTCGGTTTGCCCATTGAGGAAGGTGTTCGGTTTGGGCCTTAGTTCCCACTGACGCGCGCGAGGTCCTTCATGTTGTCCTCGAAGGCGGCCATCGCGGCTTCTTCGCCGGAAAGGCCCAAGGCACGGACACGTTTGTCCGCCGCCACCGCGCGTTTGTAATCCTTTGGCAGAACCTTGACAAATTTTGGGACCATTGCGGTCCACTCCTGAAGAATACGAGCCGCCACGGTGCTTCCGGTATACTGATGGTGACGTTCGATCATCTGTTTGACTTCTGCCGTTTCTTCCTGGTCTCCTACCGTTTCCAGATCAACCATCTGGCGGTTGCAACGCACAGGAAACGTCCCTGTCGGGTCGAACACATACGCGATCCCACCAGACATCCCCGCGGCGAAATTGCGGCCGGTCGAACCGAGGACCACTACCCGACCGCCCGTCATGTACTCACAGCCATGATCGCCGACCGCTTCAATGACGGCGCGCACGCCGCTGTTACGCACACAGAATCGTTCACCCGCCATCCCACGGATGTACGCCTCACCGGCGGTCGCCCCATAGAACGCGACATTGCCGATTAGGATGTTTTCCTCCGGGACAAACGTGGAGCCCTTCGGTGGGAACACGATGATTTTTCCACCGGAAAGCCCCTTACCGATATAATCGTTTGAATCCCCTTCCAGGCTGAGGGTCATCCCGCGCGGGATGAACGCACCGAAGCTCTGTCCGGCCGAACCCTGGAAATGTAGTTGGATGGTATCCTCCGGTAGGCCTTCCGGCCCATACCGCCGGGTGATCTCACTGCCGACCATGGTGCCGACCACGCGGTGCACATTCCGGATGGGGAGTGTCTCCCGAACCTGTGCTTTCCGCTCGAGCGCTGGTTTGCAGAGCGCCAGCAGGGTGGTCCGGTCCAGCGCTTTGTCCAGCCCGTGATCCTGTGGGACTCGGCAGTACCGCCCCACTTCCGGTCCAACCTCCGGCTGATACAACATCTCAGAAAAATCAAGCCCTTTGGCCTTCCAGTGGTCAATGGCTGGCTTCATCTGCAGTTTGTCGGTCCGTCCGATCATCTCATTGACGTTTCGAAAACCGAGCTGGGCCATGATTTCGCGGAGCTCCTGCGCCACAAACCGCATGAAGTTCACCACATGGGTGGGATCCCCCGTGAAGCGCTTGCGCAGTTCCGGATTCTGCGTCGCCACCCCCACTGGGCAGGTATCCAAGTGACACACCCGCATCATGATGCAGCCCAACACGACCAGCGGGGCGGTCGCAAATCCAAATTCTTCAGCACCCAGGAGCGCGGCGATGGCGACATCCCGGCCTGTTTTTAGCTGACCATCCGTCTCCACGGCAATGCGGTCGCGCAGTTTGTTGAGCACCAGGGTTTGATGCGTCTCAGCGATCCCCAACTCCCACGGGAGGCCGGCATGCTTGATGCTGGTTTGAGGCGAAGCGCCGGTTCCCCCATCATGACCGCTGATGAGCACCACGTCGGCATGCGCCTTGGCCACGCCAGCCGCAATAGTTCCGACCCCCACCTCCGAGACCAATTTCACGCTGATACGGGCGTTGGGGTTGGCGTTTTTTAAGTCATGGATGAGCTCAGCCAGATCTTCGATGGAATAAATGTCGTGGTGCGGGGGTGGTGAGATGAGCCCCACCCCGGGGGTCGAAAACCGGACCTTGGCGATCCACGGATACACCTTCTTTCCGGGGAGCTGTCCGCCTTCGCCAGGCTTGGCCCCTTGGGCTATCTTGATCTGCAGTTCCTTGGCCATGACCAAGTATTGACTGGTCACGCCGAAGCGCCCAGAGGCGACCTGCTTGATGGCGCTGTTCTTAGAATCCCCGTTTGGCTCTGGCACGTAGCGGACTGGATCCTCTCCCCCTTCACCGGTGTTGCTCTTTCCCCCCAGACGATTCATCGCGATGGCCAAGGCCTCGTGAGCTTCTTTGCTAATGGACCCATACGACATCGCCCCCGACTTGAAACGTTTGCAAATGGATTCAACCGGCTCGACTTCTTCAATGGGGATGGGCGAACGGTCCTTAAAGTCGAGGAGGCCGCGCAACGTGGCCCACCGTTTGAACTGATCATTGATCAGTTGACTGTACCGCTTGAACAGATCATAGTTGTTGGTTCGGCAGGCGATCTGGAGGGTGTGAATCGTTTCAGGATTAAACAGATGGTGTTCCCCGTCCTTGCGCCATTGGTACTTCCCCCCCTCTTCCAAGGTCTTTCCGTTCGGCGTTCCGTACGCCGGGTAGGCATGGCGATGACGCATGACGGCTTCTTCGGCGATCGTGTCCAGTCCCACCCCCCCAATGCGCGAAGAGGTCCAAGTAAAGTATTTGTCGATCACCTCGTGATTGAGTCCGATCGCCTCAAAGATCTGAGCGCCGCCATAACTGTGAATCGTCGAGATCCCCATTTTGGAGATGACCTTGACCACGCCCTTGGCGGCCGCTTTCACATACCTCTTCACGGCGGTGGCGTGATCGATATTGACCAAGAGGCCTTGGCGGATCATGTCGTCCAATGACTCGAGGGCGAGGTACGGGTTGATCGCCCCGGCGCCGTACCCGATCAGGAGCGCATAATGGTGAATCTCGCGAGGTTCTCCAGATTCGAGGATCAGACCGACACGGGTCCGCGTGCCTTCGCGAATCAAATGATGGTGCAGACCTGCGACCGCCAGCAGCGCTGGGATCGGCGCGTGGTCGCGATCGATCATCCGATCGGAGAGGATCACGATATTGACCCCCTCGCGAATAGCCGCATCGACCTGACGACATAACTGCCCCACCGCCTTCTCTAGGCCGGCGCTGCCCTCGTCAACCGGATACACCATCGGAAACACGCGGGAGCGGAACCAGGGGTGGTTCACATGCACCAGCTTAGAGAACTCCTCATCCGTCAAAATCGGAGATTTCAATTGAATCCGACGGCAACTCTCGGGTTGTGGATCCAAAAGATTGCTCTCCGCGCCGATGGTCGTTTCAGTCCCCGTAACGATTTCTTCGCGTATCGCATCAATCGGAGGGTTGGTCACTTGGGCAAAGAGCTGTTTGAAATAGTCGTAGAGGGGTCTTGGCTTATCGGAGAGCACGGCCAACGGGGTGTCATCGCCCATGGACCCCACGGCTTCCACGCTGTGTTCCGCCATGGGAGCCATGAGGAGACGGAGGTCCTCAAATGTGTAGCCGAACACCTGTTGACGGAGCAATATGGTATGGTGCTCTGGTTGTGGGACGGATGGGGGGTCTGGCAGCTCTTCGAGCTTGACGAGGTTCTCTGTGAGCCACACCCGATACGGTTTCTCGGAGCAGATGGTGTGCTTGATTTCTTCGTCAGCCACGATCCGCTTCTGGACCGTGTCGATGAGAAACATCCGTCCAGGCTGGAGTCGGCCTTTGTGCAGGATCCGCTCGGGCGGGATGTCTAAGTCCCCCCCCTCCGGGGCCATGATGACCAGCCCATCGTGGGTCACGGAGTAGCGGCTGGGCCGCAGCCCGTTACGGTCTAAGACCGCGCCAATCTGCAGGC
>JACPXA010000196.1 GCA_016196785.1 Elusimicrobiota bacterium | reverse complement strand
TCAAGGCCATGGTCGTCCCGCAAAGCCAAGGCCTCATCCTTAATCTCCAGGAAGACCACAAGTAAGAAGAAACAAGCCCATGAGTGAAAGGAGATCACCACGATGAATACTAACACGAGAGCGTTTCTCATCGGATTGACTCTGATGTTGGTTGGGTGCGCGGCGACCAAGGTGACGAGCATCAAATCCCCTGGGGTCGACAGAATCTCCAGAAATCTGAGTATCTATCCACTTCTTTCAGCGCCTGCTACGCTATATGGCCGAGGTTACCCAGCCAGCCCAAGGGGGGTGAACGTAAGTCAAATGGGGGACAACGTTGTGATCACCCCCCCTGCTGAAACGCAGTTATCACTGACTCCAGAAAGTCAGATGTTGACCAGCCTCATCTCGACACAATTCTCCCACTTGGGTTTTACGCTGAAAGAGTTGCCGGTTGAAGTCCCATCAGGAAGCGACGCGATAACGGGGACCGACAAAAAGAGGAACACCTTCGTCATTAGTTTGAACCTACTGAACCAGTTACGAGAAAAATACAACATCCAAACACTGGTCATCGGCAATGCCTTTTTCACCGATTCCCCTTCCGCGTTGACTTCAACGCTCGAAAAAAAGGTGTCCTTCGCCCATCTCAAAATCGTCGATACAAAATCCCTGGATGTCCTTGCACAGGTGAATCTTCCTTACAATGACACGGGTGAAGAGATAAACCTCGTAGCTCAGCAAATGGCCGATGCTGTAGCCAAATTGGCGGGAATTGAGCCGTCACAACCAAGGTAGCCACAGGGTTAGGGCCTTCGACAATTGGACCCGAGAGCTTAACAGATACGGCTACGGCGACCCAACTTCAAAAATGAAATACCATCTGATCACCTTTGGCTGGCCGAAGGAACTTGATCGGAGCAAAGATACAAGAGGAGCATAAACGCTTCGAAATGTCGTCTAAATCTTTGTGACCGCAGCAATGGCCATGGCGGAGAGCAGCCGTTGAACATGGCCACTTAACTCTATGGGCGCGTATTTCGAGGCGCTCAGTTGCCTTGGCAAGCGAATCCGAATCACTGAAGACCATTGGCAGTTGATCACTCAACGGAAGCATCCTGAAATAGATGACCTCGAACAAGATGTCCAACTCACCTTGATCGAGGCGGAGATTGTCCGAATAAGTCAGGAAGATGAAAATGTGTTCCTCTATTATCGGCGATTCAAGAAGTATCATTTATGTGTTGTCTGCCGCCATCTGGATGGCGAAGGATTTATCATCACCTGTTATCTAACAGACCGATTGAAGGAGGGACACGAAGTATGGCGAAAGTAAGTATTGTTTATGATCGTGAAGGTAATACCCTCGATGTTTGGTTTACCAAGCCTCAGAAGACCATCAGCGAAGAGGTGGGGCACGGCGTTATCCTCAAAAAGGATAAGCGTGGCCGCATTCTGGGGTTTGAGAAGATTAATTTTTTGGCTCGTGGACAGAAGATTATGTCCAAAGGCGACCTTAAGCTTGAGGCCAAAGTAGCTTAAGGACCATATGCGTTATTTTCGATTATCGAAAAATTGCTGCGGAAGCTAAGATACCCAAAAGCAAGCTCGAAGAGCTTTCTAACGCAATTCGGCAAGAATTTCCTAAGGACGACATGATATGCGAATTACATCTCATTCGGGTCTGCATGTCGATTCGTGACGGGCATGTGAACGTTGATGAAGCCATCCGAAGCGAAAAGGCGGCCTAATAGCGTATGAACAGGTTCTCTATAGTTACGGCCATTTTCGTCCTGTTTTTCGTACACCCACCAACTTTCGGCGCTTTCAAAATCGCAGGTGGCGACCTCGTGAAAGTGGAAGGGACAGAGGCCAAGTATACGGCCTGTCGCATAACGAATGACTGGGAAATCTTTACGAGCCCCAATCCCAACGGAGATGCAGGCGGAGATGGCGTCACGGTTTTCACAACTCAACAACGCAAACGTATCTGCGATCCGTCTGATCGAACTCCAATCCTAAAGACGATTGGATACTTTATGGCTGTCAGTGGGCCACTCTTAATGCTTGATACAGGAACTGGACCTGACGTTCGACAAATCCACATCTATGACTTGAGGAAAAGCACACAGGTGTACGTCTCGAGCTACTCGTATCCTAAGGGAGCACGTATTGAAAATGGGGCGCTCATCTACTGGACCAATCAGGATGAGCTTGCCAAATCGATGGGCTGCAAATTCGGCGACTGGCAACCCGTCGGCGTGGACGTGGAAACATCCGTCAGCCTAAAAACTCTTAAAGCCACGAAGACAGGTCGAAGCGAATGCGTTAGACGGCAATAGTTAAAGAAGTTAGCCACATTCAACGGTCTAAAATAGGAAAAAATCAGGTTGAAATTTATATGAAATACCATCTGATCACCTTTGGCTGCCAGATGAATGTCGCGGATAGCGCGGAGATGGGACGACATCTAGAGGTGCAGGGGGTCAGCCAGACGGCGAAGCTGGAGGAGGCGCAGGTGGTAGTGGTCAATACCTGTACCGTCCGCCAGCAGGCCGAGAACCGCGCGCTGTCCCAGATTGGACGTCTCCGTAACTGGAAGGTTCAGGACCCCCGGCGTGTCCTCATCGTAGCCGGGTGTGCAGCAACCCGGCTTCAGCACACCTTGAAGCAACGCTTCCCCCATGTGGACCTGATAACACCGGCGACGGAGATCGCCCGTTTCCTTGAGCTGGTGGAAAAAGTCCTTCAGGAACGGTGGAGCTTTCTTGCCGAAAGCGACGAGGCGTTTGAAGGCAAGACTCCACCCAAGCTTGACGCTGGTGCCACGGCCTATGTAACGATCATGCGGGGGTGTAACTATCACTGCAGTTACTGTATTGTTCCTTCGGTGCGTGGTCGTGAGGTGTACCGCCCGTTGGCTGACATTCTCTCAGAAATCGGTACGCGGGTCCGCGAGGGGGCTAAAGAGGTTTTGCTGCTTGGACAAACCGTGAATTCCTACAAGGCGGAGGTGGACTTTGCAGGGCTCCTCCGCGCGGTGGATCAGATCAACGGCCTTCACCGGATCCGCTTTATGAGCCCCCACCCTCGCCATATGCGTGAACGCGTCATTCAGGCGATGGCTGAATGCCGGAAGGTGTGCGAACATCTGCATCTCCCGGTCCAATCAGGCTCAGACCGGATCCTCCAACTGATGCAGCGCTATTACACCGCTACCCATTATCTCCAGGCCGTCCGCAAACTACGGGAAACCATCTCCGAACTGACTCTCACAACTGATATCATCGTGGGGTATCCAACCGAAACGGAAGACGACTTCCGCGCGACCTTGGAGTTGATCGAAACCGTTGGGTTCGATGGCCTGTTTGTGTTTAAGTACTCTCCGCGACCAGGCACCGAGTCAGCGAGGGTTCCAGATGACATCCCAACAGCCATCAAAGAAGAACGGCTCCAGCGGGTCTTGCAACTGGCCGAACGGCTCTCTCATGATCGTCACGCCCGGCTCCTGGGGACTCACCAAGAGGTGTTGATTGACTCCGTCAAAAACGGGCACGCCTATGGTCGGACTCGCACGAATACCAGGGTTCGCGTACCGTCAACGGGGGTAGCCGTGGGAGATCTGATCCCGGTGATTCTAGAAACCATGCACCAGGATGCGTTTGCAGGGAGGCGTATGTCATGAATACGTTCATAAGCGCAGCTACGTCCCCAGGGCGATGGCACAGGTGAAGTTGATTCTTGCGCTGGCATTGGCTCTGGTGATCGTGCTGTTTGCGACCCAGAACCCGATGCCGGTGGAGATCCGGTTCTTGCGCTGGCAGACCCCCCCGCTCCCCTTGGTCTTTGTGATCCTGGGGAGTGCCTTGGCTGGGGCGCTGGTCGCCGTCATCGCCGGGGTGTGGACACGGTGGCGCAGCCGACGCCCCTCAGCCATGCAGTCGGTGGAGCAGGACCGGACGGTGAATGATTCGTAAACTCATCCTGCTGAGCGGGGTGGTGGCGCTCGGAGGGTGCATTTTTGTCGCCTCCGGAATGGGATGGGGGGTGCTTCGGCCGGTCTTCCATAAACAATGGATCAACAAATACGCTGGGGAATACAAGTTCGACCCTCTGTGGGTCATGGCGCTGATCAAAAATGAATCGAGCTTTGTTTCCAGGGCGCGTTCTCGTCGAGGGGCGGTTGGCTTGATGCAGCTCCTCCCAACCACCGCCCGAGACATGAGTGAGGATCTCCACTTAGGTCCGGTCACCCCGGAAATGCTCCAACAACCTCAGGTCAACCTGCGTCTTGGGTTTCACTATCTGAGCAAATTGCGACAGGAGTTTGATGAGGATCAGGTTGCGCTGTTGGCCGCGTATAACGCGGGCCCAGGTGTCGTACGGATTTGGCGGGATGGCCGGTCACAGTTAGCCATTGAGGATATCCCCTACCTAGAAACCCAGCAGTTTGTCCGTCGCGTCCAGCGCACGAACCGTTGGCTCCACCGGCTTCAACGAGTTAAAAATGCCCTCCAACGAACTGACTGAACGTCTTGTCCCAACGTCCGCTGCTGTTCCGGCGCCTCCGCCGAGTGACGAGCTCCCCACACCCCTCATGCAGCAATACCAGGCGCTCAAGGCTCGAGTTCCGGAGGCGATCCTGTTCTTCCATCTGGGGGACTTCTATGAGATGTTTGGGGCGGATGCCCACACCGCGGCGCCGATCCTGGAGGTGGTGCTGACCCAGCGGCAGGGCATTCCCATGTGCGGCGTCCCAACCCACGCCGTCGAGGGATATTTGGCGAAGTTGATCCGAGCCGGCTTTCGTGTGGCGATCGCCGACCAACAGGAGGACCCGGCGCTGGCCACGGGCGTGGGGGGAGGGCTAAAGGGCCTAGTGAAACGCGACATCGTGCGGGTCGTCACCGCGGGGACACTCATTGAGGAGCACCTCCTCGACTCCAAACGACATAATTTTCTCGCGGCACTCACCCCGCTGCCGGGCGCAGAACCTCGGGCCTCTGTTCGAGTAGGCCTCGCAGTCGCTGATGTCTCCACCGGTGAGTTCTGGGTCATGGAACACCTGGAGGATGACCAGCATCACCCGACTGCGGCGGAACTGGCCCGCTATGACCCCCGTGAACTGCTGCTCTCAGACTCCTGGGCGCACAACGCAGAGTGGCTGAAGGGGGTGTTAGACCGTCCACGGGCAGTGACCCCGGTGGACGACAGCCTTACGACGGCTGAACAGGCTGCCCAACGACTCAAAGCGTATTTTCAACTCAATAGCCTGCGCGGGTTAGATCTAGAGACCCACCCGGCAGCGCTGGCGGCGGCGGGGGTGGTGCTTCACTATCTCTCTGAGACGCTGCACGCTGGACATTTGGCGTTGAAACCTCCTCGCTTCCAGACGAGCTCGGATTTCCTGCGGCTCGACCCCGCAGCGATCAAACATCTGGAACTCCTCGAGGGTCTCGAAACAGGAACCCGTCAAGGGAGTCTCCTCGAGGTGCTCGACCACACCATGACCCCGATGGGCAGCCGCTTGCTGCGACGCTGGCTCCTCGCGCCGCTCTTGGACCCGAGGGCGATCCAGCGCCGGCTCGCCCTCGTCGAACTCTGGCATGATCGAGAGCTCCTTCGGCGCCGAGTGCGGGAACTCCTACAACCGATGGCGGACCTGGAACGCGTTCTCTCACGGGTGAGCGCGGGGACGGCCTCCCCGCGGGAACTGGCCGGGCTTGGGTACACGCTGCAAGCCGCCGCGACGCTCCGGCGCATCCTTTCCGAGGCGGCGGCATCCCCCGCGGTGGACCCCTCAATCCCCGCGCGGCTCGCCGAACAAGCAGAACAACTCGTGGACCTCACCCCGCTCGCTTCCCACATTGCTCAGGCGCTGGTGGATCATCCACCCGCCCGTCTCGACCAAGGCGGGGTCTTCCGCGCAGGATTTCACGCGGAGCTGGATGCCCTTCGGGAAATCGCCAGCCAGGGAAAAACGTGGCTGGCTACCTTTGAAGCCAGGGAACGGGAACGGACCGGGATTCCCTCGCTCAAGGTCGGCTATAACTCGGTG
>JACPXA010000184.1 GCA_016196785.1 Elusimicrobiota bacterium | reverse complement strand
GGTGAGGATGGCCAAGAGGTCTCCGGCGGCCGGCAAGGGGAGCCGACGATCCCGGGCCAAAACATCACAGGATTCGCAGACGGGACCGACGACCTCAGCGATGACCGCCTTCGCGCCGCGCCGCCGTGTCACCGGCACGACCGCATGATACGCCTCATAGAGCGCGGGACGAATCAGCTCGGTCATCCCGCCATCCACAATCACAAAATGTTTCCGGCCAGCCGGCTTGTGGTACAACACGCGGGTCAACAAGATCCCCACATTGCCAACCAACCACCGTCCCGGCTCGAACACCAGCGTGAAACGCCGCTGACGTACAAGGGGGAGAATGCACCGAGCGAGTGCCTGGGGCCGCATCGGACGTTCTTGATGATACTGAATGCCTAACCCACCCCCGAGATCAAGGTACTGAATTCTGAGTCCTAGTTCCTCCACCTGCTCGATCAGTTGGAGTAGTCGGCGCAGGGTCACCTCGTACGGACGCACGCTGGTGATCTGGGATCCAATGTGCGCGTGGATCCCCACGACCGCTAGCGATGGGAGTCGCTTCGCCAGACGGTAGATGTCCAACGCTTCTGTCCACGGAATGCCAAACTTATTCTCCGCGGTGCCGGTGGTGATGTGTCGGTGGGTCAAGGCATCCACGTGTGGGTTAACACGGATGGCGACCGGCGCCCGTCGGCCTAACCGCTTGGCCACCCGTCCAATCGCGAGGAGTTCCTCCAGCGACTCCACGTTGAACATGAGGATGCCTGCCCGGAGGGCGGCGGT
Source organism: Elusimicrobiota bacterium (assembly GCA_016196785.1). Lineage (GTDB taxonomy): Bacteria > Elusimicrobiota > Elusimicrobia > 2-01-FULL-59-12 > JACPXA01 > JACPXA01. The sequence continues at coordinate 13,984 of JACPXA010000184.1, read as the reverse complement.
GATCTCCTCCTGGGTCTTGCCGACACCGGCAAAGACGATCTTCCGAGGTGAGAACCCGGCATGAAGCGCAAGGAACAACTCTCCCCCCGACACGATGTCCGCGCCGGCCCCAGCTTGGGCAAGTAGCTGAGCGATCGTCGGGTTAGCGTTGGCCTTCAGCGCATAGCAAACGTGGTGCGGAACGGCCTGAAAGGCTCGATCAAAAGCGGAGAAGTTGTCGAGCAGCTGGCGGCGGCTGTACACATAGCAAGGTGTGCCCACCGCCTGGGCGATGCGCTCCAGCGACACCGATTCGCCATACAGTGTTCCCTTTTGATAATGGAAGGCTTCATCCAGTTGCACAGGGCCTCAGTGTACCATTTTCTCGACGATACCATCAACGAACCGAAGGCAGCTACGTCCCTAGGCGGAATTCGACGTGGACGCTGAGGGTGGGATCTTGGAAGCCCTCTGGGAGCGGGGGGAAAGGGGCGGCGGTCTGGATGGCACGGAGCGCCCCTTGATCAAACAGCGGATCCCCAGAGGTGCGTTCCAGTTCGATGGCCGTCACAGCGCCGCTCCGTTGAATCACGAAAGTCACCAGACAGTTCTGTTGGCTTCCGGGAGGAACCCAGCGGCTCCATTCCTCCCACAGCTTGGTCCGAAGAATGTTCACATACCAGGCATAGGGGAAGTTGGGTAACCCCATTCCAACCCCACTGCCTGGGCCGAAGCCGATTCCGATCCCTCCCCCCTCACCACCACCTGCACCGCCCTGCCCCGGCTGCGTCGTCGAGGTCGGAAGAGATGGTTTCGTCGCACCCCTGACAGGTGCTGACGGGGGTCGAGGTTCTGCGGCGGGAGGATGTTTTCGCGAGGGTAACGCCCACTCGTTAGGGAGAACTCTCCGTTTAGGGCGGGAAGGGGTTAGCTGAGGGGGAACAGATGCGCTGGGCCGTCCACCCCCCAAAAAATCTACGGCATAGTATTTCAACTGCGTGGGGCGACTCTGCACAATCCCCAACCACAGCAGGAGTCCCACGAAGAAATGGAACCCTGTGGAGACGGCGAGGGGACGGCGGAGGTTCAAGGGGTTTCTTGTCTGACTCCGATCCCAAGCTTAGCTGCCCCGAGCCGTTTCGCGGTATCCATCACCTGTACGACCGATTGAAAGGGGGCAGCCTCATCCGCCTGAATCAGCACCGGCTGACGGTCGGGATGTAACAACACGAGGCCGAGCGCGTGCTCCAAGCGGGTCGGCGCGGTCCGGCGCCCCTGAAGGAAAATGGCTCCCTCCTTGGTCACTTGGATTTGGATGGGCCGGCCCTGGGCACTGGCTTGCCCCGTGGTGGCTTTGGGGAGTTGGACTTGAATAATGGACTGCATCAAGAACGGCGTGATGACCATAAAAATAATCAACAGCACCAACGCGACATCAATCAGCGGGATCATGTTGATCTCCGCGATGAGGCTGTAGCTGCGGCGGCCATCCAGGGTTCTCATGAGGACCTCTTGCCGTCACCCTCCAGCGACTGGATGAGCTGTTCCCCGATGAGTTCCATGTCGCGGGTCAGGCGGCGGATTCGGTGGGTAAAGAAGTTATACCCTACGACCGCGGGGATCGCCACCAGCAACCCCAAGGCTGTTGTGAGGAGCGCCTCGGAGATCCCACCGGCTACGACCCCTGGCCCTCCCCCCTGATTCATGGCAATGGCGTGGAACGCCCGCATGATGCCAATGACGGTCCCCAAGAGACCAATGTAGGGCGCGGTGCTCCCGATGGTCCCAAGGATTGGAAGGTAACTTTCCAACTCGTGGATTTGCTCTTGGATCGCCTGGTCCAGCCGCTCTCGCCTGATTTCCTGATCTCCCCGCGTCATCAGGACGGCCTTCAGCACATGGCCCAAGGGGTGATGGGCTCGTTCGCAGTAGCTGAGAGCCCTTGACAAGCCTTGGCTGGTGTGATCTGGGTTGCCGAGATGCACCTTCAGGCCCGCAAAAAAGGCTCGGGCATTGACGGCCGCTTTCCGGAACCGGTGCCAACGCTCCCACATGACTGCCAGAGAAAGAATCGAACACCCCACCAGGATCAACACCACAGGCCAGCTCGTGGCGAGCGCGGACTTCCATCCAATCCCATTCATGTACGTTCTCCTGACGCCCTGCCCTGGAGCAAGCGATGAAACTCCTTCAGGTACGGCTGTAACCACGCTGGAGGCGACTGCTTGGCGACCAACGAGAGGTGGGCCTGGGCCTCTGCGCGACGGCCTTGTCGTACCGCCACCAGCGCTTGGAAGAAGGAGACGACAGCATCTTGGGGATGTTTCTGGCGAAGCCTCTGGAAGGCTTGGTCCGCCTTGTGCCACTGGCCGCGGCGACTATAGAGTAAGGCTAATTGGAGCCGCAAGTCCTCCCGGCCAGGTTCTCTGGAAAGCGCCCGGTCCCACATCGTCTCCGCCTGATCCAGCGCGCCCTGACGGAGATACAAACTGCCCAACTGGATATCATAGGCCATATGCGACAACTGTGCGCTGGCCTCCGTGAGTGTCGCGATCGCCAGCTCTAACTTCCCTTGTCGGGCGTGGCACTCGGACACCGCCAGATACGCCTCCGGACGGGCCGAGACGGCTAAGGCGCGACGATACTGTTCAATGGCGAGGCCCAAGGCCCCCATGCGCTGATAGGCCTTTCCCAAGGCGAACAGCGTGGCAAACTCGGCGGGTCGAAGCTGGAGAGCGCGCTGAAAGGCCTCGATCGCCTTGGCGTAGAGATCCATTTGCAGGTAGGCCTGTCCCAGGGCTTCCCACAACTCGCCATCCTTGCGATCGAGCGCCAACGCTTTCTCATACGCCGCGATCATCCGTTGCCGCTCTTGGAGCTGCTCATAGCACCGACCCAATGTGGCCAAGATGTGGTGACGTTCCTTTCGCGCCGGGGTTAAGGTCAAGGCGAGTTCATATTCCCGGGCGGCCTCGCCGAATCGTTGCTGGTCCTTGAGCGCATCGCCCAACGCCAGGCGCGCCTTCAGGAGGGCGGGTTGGTTCCCTCGCTCAGCCCAGCGTTCCGTTTCTTGGCGGAGCCGGTCGATCGCGGAGGGAACCGCGCGTGTCCCCTGCCCCAGCGCTACCGTCGGCACGATCAACCACACGACCCACGCGACGGAACGTTTCATCGTGAAGCCACCGTGGAGTGAACGGACAGGAGCATCGGGCCCAAGGACTTGAGGACGAGGAGTCGTCTGATCTCCGGGAGCATGCTGCGGGTCGCCAGGATACCCGCTGTGATGCACTCCCGACCCCGCCACAGCTCGGTGACGTTGATGCTCCCCACCTGCGGGCGGATGACGAGATCCGCTTGCTGGAGTTTCTGACGGACGATCTGTTCCCCTTGGATCGAAATGGCCTGATGGATGACTTCCAACACGGTGGCTGGTTGATTCTGGGTGAAATCCCCTTGGACCGCAGCGACTACGATGATGTCCGCGCCCAACAGCGCCGCGACATCCGTCGGGAGGTTGTCCACGATTCCCCCATCCACGAGAAAGCGATGCCGATACTCCACGGGTTCAAACACGCCCGGGATGGTCGCTGAGGCCCGGACCGCGGGGGCCACAGGTCCTTCGCGAAAAATGATCTTCTCTCCCGTCTTAAGATCCGCCGCCACACAGGCGAAAGGGATCATCAGCTCATCGAACCGTTTCTCTCCAATCGTCCGGGCAATGTACTGTTCCATGCGCTCCGAGGAGAGCAGGCGCTGCGCCACGAGCAGGCGCACCAACGAGGTCCGCGAATAGTCCGTCAGGTGCTGCCAACCGATGTCCTGGGCCAACGCTTCAATTTTCCAGAGGGGAACCCCGGCGCTGTAGAGCGCCCCAATCAAGGCGCCGACAGAGGTCCCTACCACGAGGTCCACGGGAATCCCTTCTTCTTGGAAAACCTTCAGGACGCCGATGTGGGCCAGCCCGCGTGCACCACCGCCGCCTAAGACGAGCCCGATTTTGGGCCGTTCCTTAACGCTCTTCGCCTGAAACTCGCTCCAGAGTTGATCTAACAGCAAATCTTCCGTGAACGGAGAGGCCGACCAGCTCGTCGTCCCGATGAGCCACACACAGCCGAGGAAGATTCCCAACTGTCTAAGAGCGCTCATCATTCACCCTGAAATGACCGACCCATTGCATGTTCTAGGGAAACAACCGCCAACGTCTGACCGTGTAACGCCTGTAGCGCACGGAGACGAGCCTCTAAGAGCCGGCGTTCCCCCTGAGCGACATCCGCTGCCGAGACCCCAGACCCGCGCAATGGCTGACCTGCCTTCATTGGCCACTTCTTGGTCACCGCTTCCTGCCAGTTCGACAACCGACGGACCGCCTCTTCGCGGCGCACCTTCTCTTGATGCCAGAATTGGCAGTCGGCGAAGGCCTGGCGGACCTCGAGCTCAATGGCGTCTTCAAGCGCCGCCCGTTGCACGCGGGTCTGCCGGTACTGCGCGCGTCGTTCCCTCGTCCTCGTCCATCCGAAATAGATGTTCGACACAGACAGCGGCAAATTGATATACACCGTCGCTGCCCAGTTCGGCGAGCTGAGCGGATACCGTTGCCCGCTGAACTCGTAGCTGGATCCAAATGCCACCGTGGGAAACCGTTCGGCCAGGGACAGACTAACCCCCAGGGCATCGATCTGGGCCTGAAACTGGGTCTGGCGCAGTTCGGGGCGATACTGCTTGGCCCAGGCGAGACATTTCTGGAGGTCCATCGAGGGCAACTCCTGGAAAAACTCTCCCCGCAACTCAACCCCCGTATGCTGTTCAATGGCGAGGGTTCGCAGAAAGACCAGGCGACTCCGTTCTAATTCCCTGGCCGCTTGCGCGGCGTCGCCGCGATACAGTTCTAGCTCTTCCTCCTCTTTGAGCCGTTCGAGCGACGTGAGTCCCTGACTCGTGCCGAACAGCTGAATGCGCTTTTCGTCCCACGAAGCAAGCAGGCTATGGGCGTATAGCTCGGACCGCGCTTGTTCCAGTCGCACGTCAAAAAACGCCTTCTTGGCTCGGTAAGAGACGGCATTCTTCGTGGCCTCATATTGACTGTTGGCTTGCTCCTGCGCCACCTTGGCCAGGCGATAGGTATTCCACGATCGGCCGCCGCTGTAGAGGGTTTGGTAGAGGCTGGCACGCGCCTGGTAAAAGTTCTCGGTTTCAAAGGTGGGTTGGAGAATGGCCGGGCCTAGGCCTGGAGACAGCGGAAAGAGGTTCCGGATATTAAAGCGGGAGTAGCCGGCATAGAGATCCAACTTGGGGAAAAAGAGCGCCTGCGCCTCCTTGACTCGTTGCTGCGCGATGTTGGCATCCTCCTTCGCGGAGAGCAGCTCTTGGTTATTGTTGATGGCCAGCGTCACCGCCTCCTCCAGCGTCAGGACCCGTTCCGGGGAGACGGCGGCACAGCGGCTAGCGGGCCATCCCCAACACAAAATTCCGCAGAGCACTCCCATCGTGGAATAATCTTTGAAACTATTCATTGGAGCAGTCGTTTGAGGTGGCGGATTTGTTCTCGGACGCGAAAGGAGGCTGTCCCGCCGGGCGATCGTTTGCGTTCCACGACCCGTTCTGGGGAAAGGACCGCCAGGGCTCCGCTGTCAAAGCGAGGATGAAAGCGACGAAGCTCAGGAAGGGACAGCCGCTCGAGCGGTAGCCCGTGCTCTCGGCAGTAGGCGACGATCCGCTTAACGATGCCGTGCGCCTCCCGAAAGGGTACCCCAGTTTCGGTGAGGTAGTCGGCCAACTCCGTGGCTGAGAGATACCCCCGGTCACAGAGCCTCCGCATCCGCTCGGCGTTCACGCGCAGGCTGAGAAGCATAGGCGCGGTGACTTCCAGACATGCCTGGAGCGTGTCCACGGTATCAAACAGCGCGGGTTTGTCCTCTTGGAGGTCGCGATTGTACGACAGCGGCAACCCTTTGAGGATGACGAGCAGGTTTATGAGGTTGCCATAGACCCGCCCCGTCTCGGCGCGTAACACCTCCGCGACATCCGGGTTCCGCTTTTGCGGCATGATGGAGGAGCCGGAGGTAAACTCTGCCCCCAACTCAATGAAGAGAAACTCAGGGCTAGACCAGAGGACCATTTCCTCCGCCAACCGGGAGAGGTGCATCATGATCAGCGCCCCGTCGCTCACGAACTCCACGAGAAAATCACGGTCAGAGACAGCGTCCACGGAGTTCTCCGCAAGGCGGGAGAACCGCAGGTCACGGGCAACGGCAGCCCGATCAATCGGGAACGAGGTTCCGGCCAAGGCAGCGCTCCCCAACGGCAGTTCATCCATCCGTCGTGCACAATCGCTCAGCCGGGTCTTGTCCCGTTGAAGCATCCAGGCGTAGGCCAGGAGGTGATGGCTCAAGAGCAGCGGTTGGGCATGTTGGAGATGGGTAAAACCAGGCATGATCGTCCCGAAGTGCCGCTCCGCAAAGGTGATGATCGCTCGTTCGAGGCGGGTGAGCTCTCGCTGGATCGATTGGATCCGCTCGCGCAAGTACAGCCGGAGGTCAAGGGCGATCTGGTCGTTGCGGCTGCGGGCGGTGTGGAGTTTCCCCCCCACAGACCCCACACGCCGAATCAACTCCCGTTCAACCGCGTAATGGACATCCTCATCGATCGGTAACGACTTCCCCCGCGCCAGATCCCGCTGAATGGCGGTGAGTCCCCGAATGATCCGCTGGGCTTCCCGACGGGGAATGATCCGACATTTGGCCAACATCTTCGCATGGGCAATGCTTCCCTGGATGTCATAGGGGGCTAACCGGATATCATAACTAATGGATGCGATGAAGTCGCTCGGCCGGACCGTATTCATCGGCGCAACAGCGCCTGCACCTTCAAGGGCAGGCCAAAGAGATTAATGAACCCTTCCGCATCATGTTGGTTATACACCTCATCCCTCCCAAAGGTTGCGAGCGCCTCAGAATACAACGAGTATCGGGATCGCCGTCCTAAAACAGTCACATGACCTTTATAGAGCCGCAGACGGACGACACCCGTAACCACCCGCTGGGTCTCTTGAACGAAGGCGTCTAAGGCAGCCTTGAGCGGCGACCACCACAACCCGTTATACACCAGTTCCCCGTACTTCGGACCGATGAGCGCCTTCGCTGGGAAGGTGTCTCGATCCAACGTCAAGGCCTCCAACTCATGGTGTGCCGTGTAGAGGATCGTGGCGCCAGGGCACTCATAGACGCCACGGGACTTCATCCCCACGAGCCGGTTCTCTACCATGTCCACCCGCCCCACGCCATGCCGGCCACCCATCTGGTTCAACCGTTCCACGAGCTCTACCGGGGGGAACCGGCGGCCATTGATCCGGGTGGGGACACCCCGTTCGAAAGTCAATTCCAAGATCTCAGGACGGTTGGGGGCCCGCTCTGGCGAGACGGTGAGTTGAAACATCTCCTCGGGAGGCGCCGCCCAGGGATCTTCCAGGATTCCCCCCTCAAAACTCATGTGCCAGAGGTTTCGATCCGAGGAATAGGGCTTGCGTTTGGTGACGGGCACGGGAATCCCATGGCGGGTGGCATAGTCAATCTCGTCCTCCCGCGAACAAAGCTCCCATTCCCGCCAGGGGGCGATGATGCGAAGCTGGGGCATCAACGCCTTGAAGGTCAGCTCAAAGCGGACTTGATCGTTACCTTTGCCTGTGGCGCCATGGCACACCGCGTCCGCCCGTGCCCGACGGGCCACCTCGACGACCTTCTGGGCGATCAATGGCCGGGCCACGGCAGTCCCGAGCAGGTACTTCCCCTCATAGACTGCATGGGCCTGGAGCGTCGGCCAGAGATATCGGGTCACAAATTCCCGCCGTGCATCCACAATCACCGCCTTGCTTGCCCCGGTCTTCAGCGCCTTCTGCCGCAGGGAGGTCAGCTCCTCCCCCTGGCCGATATCCACCGCGCAGGCGATGACCTCGCAGCGGTATCGCTGCTTCACCCAATGGAGGATGACTGAGGTATCAAGCCCTCCCGAATACGCGACGACAACTTTTCTCACGGCCCCATTATAGCAAAGGCGTCGCGTAAGATCTGAACCGCGGCCCGGATTTCTGGTTCGCCAATGGTCAGCGGGGGGAGCAAACGAAGCACGCGCTCTTGGACACAGTTGATCAGGAGCCCCCGTGCGCGGCAGGCGTCAACCAGAGGGGTCCCTTCGATAGTTAACTCGAGGCCGAGCATTAGTCCTCGCCCGCGGATCTCCCGGATGACAGGAAATTCTGCTGGGAGTTTTTGAAGCTCTGTCAGGAGCCGTTGACCCATCTTCCGCACCCGCGCAAGAAAGGCTGGCGTCAGCGTGCGGAGGACCTCCAGCGCCCCAGCGCAGACGACGGGGTTTCCCCCAAACGTGGAGGCATGGTCGCCGATCCCGAACAGGTCAGCGACCGCTGGGGTGGCCACCGTGGCGCCGATGGGCAGCCCTCCCCCCAACCCTTTCGCCAACGTCACGATATCCGGTTTCACCCCTAACTGTTGGAACGCATAGAAGGTCCCAGTCCGCCCCACCCCGGTTTGAATCTCATCGAAGATGAGCAGCAGACGATGCCGGTCTGCAAGCCTCCGCAAGGCTTGAAGAAACTCCGGGGTGGCCGGGACGACCCCCCCTTCGCCCTGAATGGGTTCGACCAGGATCGCACAGGTCTGGGGGGTCATGACTTGCTCCACTGAAGCCACATCGTTCAAGCGGGCGTACCGAAACCCAGGGAGGAGCGGATGGAACCCTCGTTGAAACTTGATCTGTCCCGTCGCGGAGAGCGTCCCCAAGGTCCGCCCGTGAAAAGACCGATGGAACGTAATGACCTCGCTACGGGTTTGGGTGGATCCCCCCTTCCAGTCCCCTGTCGCCGGCTGTCCCCACCGCCGGACCAATTTCAATGCGCATTCGTTGGCCTCCGCCCCGGAGTTCGAGAAGAACACCCGACCCGGAAAGGTCTTGGCGATGAGCGCCTGCGCCAAGCGGATCTGAGGGATCGTATAGTAGAGGTTCGAGGTGTGCCAGAGTTGCTTCGCTTGCCGGAAGATAGCGCGGGTGACCCGCGCCGGGGTGTGGCCCAGGCTGCACACCGCCAGCCCTGAAAAAAAGTCCAGGTATTTCCGCCCTCGGTCATCCCAAACATAGGGTCCCCGTCCTCGCACCAACACCAGCGGTTGCCGAGGATATACCTGAAAGAGGAACTGCCGCTCCAACGCTCGGAGACTCACCGGCAGATGGTGGTCCCGGGGTGAGCGAGTCCATGCCGGCCATCGGTAATTTCGACCGACCGGACCCCATGTCGGATGGCCTGCACCGCCGCCTCAAGTTTTGGGATCATCCCGCCGCTCACGACCCTCCGACGAATGAGCACCGGGACTTCTGCCAGGCGAATTCGAGCGATGAGCTTCCCTGACCCGTTCAGGACGCCGGGGACATCCGTCATAAAGACCAACCGATCCGCCTTCAGCGCCGCGGCCACCGCGGTGGCCGCGCTATCCGCGTTGATGTTCAACCCACCACCGCCCTCGTCCATTCCCACCGAAGAGAGCACCGGGAGATACCCCGCCGCCAGTAAGGTCTCAAGCAGCCGAGGGGTCACTTGGGTGGGGTCACCGACCGCCCCGAGCCCCCCTCGCCGCCGACCAACCAACGTCTTTCCATCCTTCCCGGAGATTCCCACCGCTCCCGGAAAGCTCCGCCCCGCCAGCGCATTCAGTTCGCTCACCACCGCTTTATTCACTTTCCCAGAAAGCACCATTTCGACCGCCTCGAGGGTTGGGGCGTCGGTGTACCGCAACCCGCGGATGAATCGGGTGCGAAGCCCAAGTCGCGTGAGGAGCTGCGTGACCTCGTTGCCCCCTCCGTGTACCATGAGGACCGGCACCCGCCGCTGCACGGTCAGGAGCTCCCGCAGCAGCCGCTGACGAACGGCTCGCTGACTCAGGACCTGTCCGCCGTACTTAAGGACGAGAAGGTTGGAGAGATCGGTTCGGTTTGAGCGCCCGACCATATTCGCACACCGTCCGCAAATCGCACCGGGGACAATGTTTCAGGTTGGGGGAAAATTCCTGACGTGTCACCCGGTTCCCCACGTCTTTAATCAACGCGATGACCGCCGCTTCCTGCTGGGAGGTCCGATGGGTTGTCATCCGTTCACCGTGAGAGAGAAAATAGTAGGTCAGATGGGTGGGCTCAATCCCCAGCGCCCGCCGGCAGGCCATGGCATAGATCGTCAACTGAAGGTCTCCGTCCACCTTCGCTTGCTCCCAGAGCTCCAGGTGGGTCTTGTAATCAATGACCTCATAGGTCCCATCGGGCTTCCGATCTACTCGATCAATCGTCCCTCGCACGCGGTGCCTTCCCAGGGGAAATTCAAACCGTTGCTCAAGCCAAACGATATCCCCCTGACGCTCACGGCTGCCGAGGTAATACTCTTGGAGGATCCGCAGACCCCGATCATAAAAATCCATCGCCTGCTGAGGAGACTCAAACCCCTCATTGACCCAGTGCACATCATAGGCTTCCAGGAGATCGTCAATTGTCCGTCCCTCCAGCCGGTGATAGGCCTCCAGCGCCCGGTGGATGGAGAGCCCTAGCGCAATGTGGGGGGTCATCGCTGGTCGTTTGCCATCAACGTACATCAGCTTGTACAACCAGGGGCAGGCCTGATAGGCCTTCAGCTTCGAAAAGCTGAGCTCGACCCCTCGGGCAAACGGCCACCAGGTGCGGAGCCTCTGGGTCAGGCGGCTCCACCAGGTGGGTTTGCGGAGTGGCTCTTGATGATTGTTGGTCGTGGGTACTGGGTTCATGACACCTTCACTCGAAAAAATGACAACCGGTTCTCCCCGTAGCGTTCCTGACGGAATTGTTCCCACTGGGAAGGGACGAGGATGGGCTCCTTCGCATGATGTTGAGCGATGATCCATCCATGGGGGGCTAAGAGCGACCCCGCGGCCAGCGCCGCCAGCGTTTTCCCCGTGAGCGCTTCCGTTTGCCGCCGGCGGTCCAGGTAGGGTGGCCCCAAAAACACCAGGTCAAACTGGCCGCCAATCCACCCTAGGTCGTTGGTCGCATCACCCCGGTAGACCTCGGCCCGATCTGCACACTCCAACCGTTGGAGGTTGGCCTCAATGATCCGCACCCAGCGCGGATGCAGCTCGATAAATACGACCCAGCTCGCTCCCCGCGACAGCGCCTCTAACCCGACCGCGCCGGTTCCGGCATAGAGGTCTAAAAACCGGGAACCGCTCAACCGAGGCTTGAGGATATCAAAGAGGGATTTCTTGATCCGGGCCAGGATCGGCCGCACCCCGGAGTCAAAGGGAACGCTCTTGAGAGGTCGGCCTCGCGCTTCCCCGCCCAGGATCCTAAGGCCAGACACGGGGACGTAGTTGCATAACTGACTTGTTTAGTAACTGCTCAGGTGTCATTGCGAGGAGGCCTTCCTTGCGCTGTGTTCATGGCCGACGCGGCAATCTCGCCTTGGACAGATGCGAAAAACTGGTGGAGCTGAGGGGGGTCGAACCCCTGACCTTCTGCATGCCATCCAGACGCTCTCCCAGCTGAGCTACAGCCCCTTAAATTGCATCTATATTCTATAGGAATTCCGACGAGGTGTCAATTTACGAAGGCGGATGACGCAGGAGGGTTCGAATCACACGGATGTTCCTTGGATCGGCCTGCGGGCTGTCCTTGGGGGTTTCGAGGATGCCAAAACACCTTTGAAAGGCAGGATGATGGAGAAGCCTCACGAACCCGTCTCGTCCGATAAACCCTTTTCCGATGTGTTGGTGGAGGTCGCGGTGGGCCCCCACAGGCACCTTAGAATCATTGAGGTGCAACATCCGTAGCCAATCCCACCCTAGAATCCGTTGACATGCATCCATGGTTTGGGTCAGTCCTTCCTCGGTGTGGATCGCATAACCCGCGGCAAGCGCATGCGCGGTGTCAAAACAGACACCGACTCGAGACAGGGGCCGGATGTCCTCAATCAACTGGGTGAGTTCTTCGAAGGTTGCGCCCATGCGTCTCCCCCCACCCGCCACGTTTTCCAGCAACAGCATCACCCCGTCTGGGGCTTCGCTGAACGCTTGGTTGATAGCCTGGATCATCCGACGGCGCCCTTCCATCGCGGTCGCCTCTGGAGAATACGCTCCTGGATGGATGACTAAAAACTCCGCTCCCAATCGAGCGGCGTCTCGCAGGTCCTCCTTGAGGGCCAGTAAGGAACGGCTATACAGCCGTTCATCTGACGTGCATAGATTGGGTAAATAGGGGGTATGAACGGCGAGCGGAAAAAGTTTCCGGCGTTGACGTTCCGCTCGAAACACCTCGACCTCTTCATCGCTCAGGGTACGCCTCGCCCACATCCTCGGTGAGCGTGTGAACATCTGCAGTGCATCGCAACCCAACCGGCGGGCTTCCTCCAGCGCCCCGCACAGCCCCTTCCGAATCGAACAATGCACCCCAATCCGCATATGGAAAGTGCCGAGGGAGGGAGTCGAACCCTCAAGGGCTTGCGCCCACATCATTTTGAGTGATGCGTGTTTGCCAGTTTCACCACCCCGGCATTCGTATCCATAGTGACATACTTTTTTTCTCTTTTTCAACATGGCTATCTGATACAGCCTACGACTTCCTACCGGAGATCTAGGCTTGTCTTCAGCGCCTGGTCTACCAAGGCGAGGTACCGATGGGGCAACCTTCCCCGTAGAGCCCCGAGTTGATCTCTCCCAACCGTGGCCACATGTCCACAATCCACCACTGAATTCTTCGTGAGACCGGCAACACCTTGCGGAACAGAAACCAAGACTGGTAATTGCTTTCCGGTATCGTGATGGATAGCAACCATGATGGTATAAGGGGCATACGCGTTTGCGATGTCGTTCTGAATGACAAGCGCCGGGTGGAGGTCCTCCATGCCGGCTGACACACCACCGAAATCCAGATCATAGACATCACCGCGCCTGATCGGGTGATGGGGGATCATGGGGCTCAGGGTGAGGACCGAGGCCAGCTCTTCCTGCTCAATGCGGACATGGCATGAGCCAGCTTGAGATCTTCCTCCCGCTGTTTCTCACCGGCGTAATAGCGGGCATATTGTTCACGGATCAAGTCTTCACCGCCCTTGATGAAAAACACCCTCAGGGCCTGTCTCACGACCGCACTTCTAGGGACTTTTATGCGCTTGGCAAACGCCTTTAACCGTTCAGCTTCTACGACAGGCAGACTGACCGCGATTTTCTCGACAGAGGACATGGCCTTGACCTCCTGACCAACATTTCCTTCCTACTAATAGTATAACCAGTATTCGTACCATTGTCAACGGCACGAACCGCTTGACGAGGAGTGTACCGGCGTCGTGTGCGGCCTGGCATGCAACCTCAAGAAAGGTCATTCGCACATTGGTGCCCTTGGTTGCTTTGTTGGGCATTTTTGTGTTTGTACCTTTGTCTATTATCCGTAATGGGTCCACATGCGAAGGACCTTGACTGTTCTTTCGGCTTTTAACACCTGATAAACCAACCGGTGCTGAATATTGATCCTCCGAGAAAAAGCCCCTTCCAAATCGCCCACCAGTTTTCCAAATGGAGGAGGGACTTGGAAGGGATCTTTCCTCAGGATCTCTAGAATGGTTTCGGCTTTGTACCGGAGACCAGCAGAGGTGAGTTTCTTAGCGTCCTTGCTGGCCTGTCTGGTGAAGAAAAGTTGCCAACTCACCAGCCGGGGTCTTTCAAACACTTGTTACGAGGAGTTTTCAACCCCCTACGAATGGACTCCCTCATCCCGGGAATGGAAAGGAGATACAAGGTTTCTTCAATGGAGCGCCAGTCTTCCTCAGAAATGAGAACCGCGTTGCATCGTCTGCCCGTAATCTGAATAGGATCGTGGGTGACAGCGGCTCTATCTAACAGTTTGTAAAACTTGGCCCTCGCTCGGCTGGCCGTGAGGGTTGTCATCAAGATCACCTCCTGATGAAAGCGTACCATATAACGTACGTTTT